>DYKA01000085.1 GCA_020722805.1 Vermiphilus sp. | reverse complement strand
TTGAAAACATAAGTCTTTAGAGTAGAGTTTTTTGACTTTTAACATAGGAGGATAATATGAAAAATGGAAAGTATGCTGTTGGAATTGTTGGAGCAGGAGGAATCGGTCAATACCACATTGAAGGATGGAAAAAAATGTCTGATGCGGTGGTATATGGTATTGCTGAAACATCAAAGGAAACTCTTGAAAATGTCAGGTTAAAGTATGATATTCCCTTTGCTGTAACTGATTACAAGAAACTTATGGACATTGAAGAGATTGATGTTATTGATATTTGCACTCCGAATGCATTTCATTATCCAGTGGCAATTTCTGCTCTCAAGAACAAAAAACATGTAATCTGCGAAAAGCCCCTTGCAACAAACAGCAGGCATGTTGAAAAAATGATTGCGGCAGCGAAGGAAAACAGGAGAAAACTCATGGCAGCACAGAATCAAAGATTCACGCCTGCTGGTGAAAAGACAAAGGAGATTATTGATAAGGGACTTCTCGGAGAGATTTATTTTGCTCAGTGTTATGCAGTTAGAAGAAGGGAACTTCCTCCCAGAGAAACGTTTATTAGGAAGAATCTTTCAGGCGGAGGACCCTTGTTTGATATAGGTGTGCACATTCTTGATATTGTTTACTGGTTTATGGGATGTCCGAAGGTCCACTCTGTCAAGGGAATAGTGTTCAACAAGCTTGCCGGAAATCGCGATATTACTGGCGCCTGGGGAGAATGGGACAGGGAAAAGTTTGATGTTGAAGATTTTGCTGCTGGTTTTGTGCTTTTCAATGACGGAAGGGCACTGCAGCTGACTTGCAGTTTTCTTTCAAATCTTCCGTCAAACTGGTCTTCAAATCTTTATGGAACAAGGGCAGGCATGGTCTGGCCTGAAATGAAGATGTTTTCTGAAATATATGGCCTTCACAGTGATTCTGTTCTGAGCCCGATTGTCCCTGACAAAGAACCATCCCATCACAAAGAACTCAGACACTTCCTTGACTGTGTCAGAGACAACAGGGATGTTCTTGTGAAGCCGGAAGAGTCCCTTGAGGTAATAAGGATACTTGAGGCAATGTATATCTCTGCAGAAAAGAAAAGGGAGGTAATTATTGATGGCATTTGACAGGGGTTCAATTTTCAATGACAATAACATTATGAAAGTATTAAAATTTCTGGTATTTGTGATGTGTTTCTGGATGTGGAACCCATGCCTTTTCGGCTACTGGGAATGGACTCCAAAAACAGGCAGATGGATCAATCCAAAGTATGCAGTTAAGGATACAGATACTGAACAATGGGAATATGCTGAATCCTTCAGAAAAGCAGGAAACAATGAGGCATCCATCAGGGAATACAATAAACTTGTGAAGCACTTTCCATTTTCAAAGTATGCTCCTGAATCACTTCTTGCCCTTGCCAGAATCCATCTATCTGTCGGGAATAAAGAAGAAGCATTCAATAAACTGCAGGAAATAGTGAAAAGATATCCTGACTATCCTGGAATTACTGATGTTTTGAAAATGCAGAGGGAAATCTCAATGGAAATGCTCGGACGAAAACAGTTGAAATTTATTGAAAGATTTAAAGATACAGGCAAGCAACTTGTCGCAATTTCCAAAGTTATTGAAGTAGACCCGTATGGCTCAGAAACACCACCTCTTGCTTTGAAACTTGCGTCTCGCTATGCCAGAGATGGCAATATGGAGAAAGCAATAGAACTTTATGAACAGGTCGCAAGGGATTTCCCCTCAACAAAATGGGCGCAGGAGGCAAGATACCATATGCTTGTTCATGAAATAAACAGCATTCCAGACGGTTCAACGGATACTGCGAGATTTTCTTCTGTAGAGATAAAAATAGACCAGTTTGTTTCTGACTTTCCCTCAAGTCCGTATAATGAGCAGCTGCTTGCCAGAAAGAAACAATTGAGAAATGATATTGCCGGAAGATTATTCAAAGTAGCAGAAATTTACAGGAAAAACGGCTACAAGAAAAGTGCTGAAATTTACTATAAGAAGATAAAAACAGATTATCCAGATACTGACCATGCGAAAATGTTACCTTCTGATATTTATTGAAATTCTGCTTTTCCTGTCAGGTTGTTCTTATAAACTAATAAGTCCATCAGAGAAGACAGTTTATGTTGACTATTTTTCAAATCATTCTCTTCAGCCGCAGATAGAAATATGGCTGCAAAAAAACCTCAAGAAAACAATTGCAGAAAGCCCTGTTTTTTCACTTGTCAATGACAGGGAAAATGCAGATATTGTCATCTGTGGTGTTATAAATGATTTTTCAAGAAACCCTGAGTTTATCTCTGAATCAAGTCAGGTTATTATGGCTTCTTATAAGGTCAGAATATCTCTTAATATTGAAAAAAACGGAAGAATTTTACAAAAACGTCTTGAGCAGATATATTCTCTTGAACTTACCACAAAATTCAGGATGGATCATCTTCTTGACATGCTCTCAAAGAAACTCTCGCAGGATATCTATTGTCAGTTGATTTCAGATGAGAACTAATGTCTGGTTTATTTCTGGTCCTCATTCCCTGACGACTGAAAGGATTGAGTCAATAAATCAGGAACTTTCAGAGAAATACGGCAGGGTTGAGGTTAAAAGATATTACGGCGCTGAACTCAATCCCGAGTCATTTATAAATGAGATTATGGAGTCATCCCTTTTTTTTGAATACAAGCTTGTGATTGTCCATCAGATGGAAGAGATTGACAGAAAAACCTGGAATACCAGCATATTTCCGTTTCTTGGAAAAATGTCCAGGAATACCTTTGTCATATTTGAAGGTACATCCATCAGGGTCAAGACAGATGATTATGAGATTGAACAACTGGAAGAAGAAGATCTCAGAAGCAGGATTTTCAAGAAATCATGGAAAAAGAAACTGAATACCAGGGATATTTATGAAATTTCGCAGTTTTTGAAGCTGTATCCCTATGAATTTGCAGGTGTCATTGGCATTATTGAAAGGCATCTGCAGAACCTTCTTGTTTCAAAAGCCATTTCTGAACAGACGTTCCTTGAAAAAATCAAAGGTCTGTCAGAACTTGACTTCAAACTCAAGTCAGGCAAGATTCCAAATGAACCCGGCTGGGAAATTTTGCTACTGGGGCTACTTGATATCAGTGGTTAGTTTATTCACTGTCTTCATCAGACGACTTTTCTTTCTGGCAGCAGTATTCTTGTGTATAACCCCTTTTGAAGCAGCCATATCAATCTGTCTAATTGCTGTTTTAAGCGCTGTATTGTAATCCTTTCCGTCAAGAATAAGTTTTCTTACCTTCTTACACAGTGTTTTTATTCTTGATTTAATTGACTGATTGTGTGCCTTTCTTTTTTCTTCCTGTCTCTGTCTCTTAAGGACCGATGGTTTCTTTTTCTTCACGGCCATGACATCTCCCCCTTTTCAGTGTAGTATATCATATATGCCAGAAAACGCAAAAAACGCGAAATAAGTGACCGGCTAAAACAAAAAAGAACCTGTGCGTCTAAAATATGAACGAGAAAGATTTTGAGCATCTTTATAAAAGGTATGCACCAATGTTATATCGTACAGCGTACAGAATGGTGAAAAACGATGCTGATGCGCTTGATATCGTTCAGGACGCTTTTATTCGCGTCTTTAATGGCCTGGGAAAGTTCAGGAATGAGGCAAATGTCCAGACATGGATGTACAGGATTGTTATGAATCTTTGCTATGATTATTTCAGAAAGAGAAAAAGGATATTGTTTGTATCAGAAAAAGACATTTTTGATTCTGAAGCGAATCAGGAAATGCCTGTAAACGAAAGTACCGGTGAGTTTGCTGAACTTGAAAATCAGAGAAAACAAAATCTTCAGATGGCACTTGAAAAACTGACCTTAAGGCAGAAGACAGTTTTCAATATGCGAATATATGAGGAACTTTCTTATGAAGAGATTTCAAAGATTATGAAAATAAAGGTGGGTACAGCAAAGGCAACATTTTTCCAGGCAGTTGAAAAACTGAAGACTATTATGAAGGAGATGGAAAAAAAATGACCTGCGACAGGGTAAGACAGAAACTTGTTTTTTATGTTGACGGTTCACTTGGTGATGCGGAGAAAATGGAAATTGAGCAGCATCTGAAACAGTGCAATGTTTGTGCAGCCGACTATCATGTGATTGTCAGCACGATTGATGCTGCAAGAAAGATTGAAGTCCCCGAGCATGACGAAGCGTTCTGGAAAATTCAGTATGAACTGACACTTTCCAGAGCAAAACAAAAACTTCACAGAAGAACTTTTATGAAGAGACTGCGGGTGGCTTCCGGGATTATAGGAATGGTGCTATTGGTTTTTGCATCAATGGTGTATATTGAGAAAAACAAGCCTGTAAATCCTGTCAATCCGCGTGAGATTGTTTACAGCATACCTGATGATATCCTTTCAGAAAGCAAGATCCCGATTCCAGTAGATGAGCTGGAAAAAGTTGTTGATTCCCTTGCCCCAGAAGACCATATGATGCTTCTTGCGGAATTTTTGCGTTGATGGCATTTTCATTATAGAATTATCATATGAGAAAGGTTTTCATCCATCTCCCTCAGCCATCACTGAAAGGCAGTGTTTCTGTTGAAGAGGCGCTTTACAGAAGACGTTCTGTCAGATCCTTTGGTTCTGATGGCCTTACCCTGCAGGAAATTACCCAGATTCTATGGGCTGCATACGGGAAAAACGCTTATGGAAAAAAAACAGCACCATCAGCAGGAGCAACATATCCCCTTGACATATATCTCGTTGCAGGAAATGTTGAAGGCCTGACACCCGGGTTATATCAGTATAACAGTGAAAACCATATTCTGACAATGATAAGAAGCGGAGATATCAGAGATGCTCTTGCACAGGCAGCATACCAGCAGGAATTTATAGGGTTTGCACCAGCAACAATTATCCTTGTTGCGCAGTTTGCTCGCACCACACACTTTTATGGAAAAAGAGGCGAAAGATACGTTTTCATTGACACAGGCCATGTCGGACAGAATGTTTCGCTTCAGACAGAGGCAATGGGGCTTGGAACCTGTATGATTGGTGCATTTGATGATAAAAAAGTTTCTGATCTCCTTACAGTCAAAGGGGATGTTGTTTATTTAATGCCTGTGGGCAGGATATGAAGAACAGTGAAATTGCTGACATCCTTGATGAAATTGCTGACATCCTTGAATTTAAGGGTGAAAATGTTTTCAAAATCAGTGCGTACAGAAAGGCATCAAGAAACATCAGAGAATTTACTGAAGACATTGAACAACTCTGGCGTAATTCAGAACTTTCAAAAATTCCAGGTATAGGGAAAAATATCTCTGACCACATAGACGAATACTTCAAAACCGGTTCAATCTCAAAATACAAAGAGATTCTTCAAAAGATTCCAAAGACATTTGTTGAACTGATGAAAATCCAGAACCTTGGACCGAAAACGCTTAAACTTCTTTATGATAGATTCAAAATCCAGACAATTGATGACCTTAAAAATGTACTTCAGAAGCCAGAGGTTCTGACTCTTCCGGGAATGGGAGAGAAAAAAATTGAAAACATAAGACAGGGGCTTGAACTTTACATTTCAAAAAAGGCAGAACAGAGAATTTCTCTTGGTGTAGCACTTCCAATCGTTTCAGAAATTGTTGAATATATGAAGCCAGTATGCAAAAGCATTTCGCCCTGCGGTTCATTGAGACGAATGAAAGAAACCATTGGTGATATTGACATTCTTTGTACCTCGCAGGATATGAAAAATGTTATAAAAAGATTTGTTGAGTATCCAGGAACATCAAGGGTCATTGCAGAAGGAGACACAAAAGGTTCGATTATTGTGAAGGAAAAATCCCTTCAGATTGACCTTCGCGTCGTTGAGCCAGATTCCTACGGCGCGGCACTACAGTATTTTACCGGTTCAAAACAACATAATATTAAACTGCGCACCCTTGCAAAAGAAAAAGGACTGAAAATCAGTGAGTACGGGGTTTTTAAGGGAGAAAAAAAGATTGCCGGCAAAACAGAGCAGGATGTTTATGAGGTGTTTAAGATGCCTGTTATTCCGCCCGAATTAAGAGAAGACAGAGGAGAAATAGAGCAAGCATTAAAGGGAGAACTTCCAGAACTTGTTGAGTTAAAAGATATTCTTGGTGATTTTCATGTGCACAGTGATTTTTCTGATGGTTCAAACACCATTGAGGAGATAGTGAAAAAATCAATCTCTCTCGGATATAAATTTGTTGGTATTGCTGACCATTCCCGGACAAGTAGGTTTGCGGGTGGGATGAGCGTGGAAAAACTGATTGAAAGGAACATGAAGATTGATGAAATTGCAAGAAGATACCCGCAGATAAAGATACTTAAAGGGGGAGAGGTTGATATACTTGGAGATGGAACTCTGGATTATCCAGATGAAATACTTGCGCAGCTTGACTTTGTGATTGGTTCAATCCACCAGGGTTTTCACAAAAATGTTACTGAGAGGATGATAAAGGCAATGGGAAATCCGTATCTTGATATAATAGGTCATCCTACAGGTAGACTGATATCAAGGAGAGAGGGCTATGATGTTGATATAGACAAAGTTATTGAGTATGCCGGCAGGACCGGTGTTTCCCTTGAAATAAATGCATATTTTGACCGGCTTGACCTTAATGATATAAATGTCCTGAAGGCAAGACAAAAAAACGTGATGCTTGTGATAGGTACTGATGCCCACCATATAAATATGTTTGAATATATCAAGCTTGGGCTGGCTGTGGCAAGAAGAGGCTGGCTTGAAAAAAGGATGCTTCTAAATTGTTATAATCCTGCCCAAATGCCGCTCAGAAGAAAAAACTTAGTAAAGTACATTCCGGATATGATAAAATATAAGTAAAACGCATTATGATAAAGTTAATGTAAATCCTTGCTGGACCCTGTTATGCGTAGGCACAAAGTTAATACTTATCAACAAAGTGCGCGATACTTAGGCACATAGGCACAAAGGTTAACTACCAGGCACAAAGTGAAAAGCATTAAAGACTATATGCCTATGGGAACCGACTTTAGGATTACATCTTTGAAAGTTTTAACTTTGAGGCA
>DYKA01000007.1 GCA_020722805.1 Vermiphilus sp. | reverse complement strand
GTACTTGTCTGTAATGAAGTTAGATTACTTTAGGTCAGGGTAAAATGCGTTTAGAGTAGAGTTTTTTGACTTTTAACATAGGAGAAATAAATCTCCCCCGCCCTCTTTACAAAGAGGGGGAAAGAGGTATAAAAGGAAGGAGTTAAAGGGATATGAAGAAACAGGGAGAATTAGGGTAGAAGAAAAAGGCCAAACAATGATGTTTACTCACTCTGCGCCTTTGCTACTTTGTGCCTTCAGGTAGCATTTATGATTGGGTATTATCGGGTGAAAATCAGAGATAACCAGTTTTTATATCACAGACCTAAAAATTTTACAGCTGCACCACAAAGAAAAATGATGAGTCCAGCCAATGCGTGGGAGTATTTTTCAAGTTTATGAAATGGGAGTTTTGTTAGTCCATAAAATGAAATCAAAACCACTGTGAGCATGGTTGTAATGGTTACAAATCCAAAGATTAATGCGACCATAGTTACCTGAATCATATTGCCCCTTGCTGCTGGATACATCACAAGTGGAATTAGCGGTTCACAGGGACCAAAGACAAATATTATGAACAAAATCCATGGGGTCAAAGATTTTGTTTCTGAATTGTGAATGTGAAGATGGTCTCCGATACGTTTGTGAGGGTGCAGATGTGCATTGCCTGTCTCGTGCAGGTGGAAATGTTCGTGGGATTTGCCTCGCAGTACTCTGTATATCCCCCAGATAAAATACGTAAATCCGAAAATGATTAGAAACCATTCAGCCAGTTCACCCCTGAAGGATTCAACGGATTCAAGTCTAAAAACAGCGATTCCCAGTGCGATACCTGCAAGCCCCAGGATAATAGAGCTCAGCACATGTCCGATGCCGCACAAAAGAGTAATCAACGATGTTTTTCCCTTATTCCACTTTCTTGCCTTTGCAAGTACAATAAAAGGCAGATAGTGGTCGGGTCCAAGTACAGTGTGAATGAATCCCAGGGTTGCCGCTGTTGAGGCCAGAGCAATAAACTCATTTGACATAGATATTTCTCCTTACTTTCGTTTTCCTTACACTGGTATTTCTCTATTGTTTATCCTTTTTTCCCATGAGGGATTGAAGGAAGTCTTAGACCTTCATTGCTTTACAAAAATGGAGGAACTTTTTCAATCTGGAACAGGAGATTCTATCTTTCATCTGTATCTTTCTTTGTTGCATAAAGAACCTCAGAGATTGTTGTTATTCCCTGAATAACCTTTTGAATACCATCTTCCCTTAGGGTCTTCATACCAAATTTTCTCGCAATTGAAGTAAGGGTGTTTGTGGAAGGGTCTCTCATTGTCATCCTTCTTAATTCCTCGTTCATAATCATGAGTTCATGAAGGCCTGTTCTTCCTCCATAACCGGTTCCCTTGCAGAGGTGGCAACCCTTCCCTCTATAAAACCTTATGTCTTTTCCGATAAGTTCAACACTCAATTCTTTGACTTCCTCATCCATTGGTCTGTAAACCTCCTTGCAGTTTGGACATATTGTTCTTACAAGCCGCTGACTCAATACTCCAATAAGAGAGGATGCAAGAAGATAGGATTCTACACCCATATCAAGAAGTCGTATAACCGCTCCTGGAGCAGTGTTTGTGTGCAAGGTGGCAAGAACAAGCTGACCTGTTTGTGCTGCTCTGAATGCGATTGAAGCGCTATTCAGGTCTCTTATTTCGCCAATCATAACAACATTCGGGTCCTGCCTGAGAATTGAACGAAGCGCAACCGCAAATGTCAGACCCGCCTTCTGGTTTATCTGAATCTGGTCAATATTTTTAAGATGATACTCAACAGGATCTTCAACAGTAATAACCTTCTTGTGGACATTATCAATTTCATTCAGGGAAGAGTACAATGTTGTGGTTTTTCCGGAACCAGTGGGACCTGTAACAAGAAGCATTCCGTACGGTTCATCAAGAAGCATTCTCCATCTGTGCAGTGTTTCAGGTAAGAATCCCAGCTGTTCAAGGCCTGTGATAATGTTTGATTTATCAAGAACCCTGAGTGCGACCATTTCTCCAAATATTGTTGGAAAGGTTGAAACCCTTAAGTCCACACTTCTACCACCGACCCTTGTCTTGAAATATCCATCCTGCGGCACTCTTTTTTCAGAGATATCAAGGTTTGAGAGAACCTTGATATGAGAAACAATCGGCGGATACAGCTCAATCGGCGGAGGCGGAAATTCATACAGAAGTCCGTTTATTCTGTATCTCAGCCGTGCACCGTCTTCTTCAATCTCAAAATGTATGTCTGTTGCCTTGAGGTCAATTGCCTGTTCAATCATTGAAGCAACGGTGCTTTCAGCAGTTGCCTCTCTGTCAAGTTCTCTTAGTTTTATCGGCTCATAAAACTTTTCAGATGACTGGCTTACTGGACTGATAACATCAAGACCGACCTGTGAAAAATATTTATCAAAACTTTTTCTCAAATCAGCCTCTTTAACAAGGCGGGTTTCAACCTCAAGTCCTGAAATCTTTTTTATCTGCTCCAACGTTTCATCGTCAAGGGGATCAACCATACCACACACAAGTTTGCTCCTTGATTTGAATATTGGAATTGCCTGATATTTTCTGCAGGTAAATTCAGGTAAAGAGTGAAGCACTTCTTTTTCAATCTGCATCTCCTCAAGATTGATTATCGGGATATGAAACCTGTGAAGCACAAACTCATACCATGCCTCAGAATTCATAAGTCCAAATCTAACAAGAAGATAGCCGAAAGGAGCACCTGTCCTCTGTTTTTCTTTGAGGACAAGCTCAATCTGTTCCTGCGAGAACCCGAGAACCTCAATAAGTTTTTTTATTGCAGGATGATTGTCCATTATTTTAGAAGAGGTGCAACAACTTTTTCAAGTTCACCTTTCATAAACATTCCGATTTTCTTTCCGCCAGGCACAAGATTACCCTGTTTATCAATGATGAATGTTGTCGGAATAGCATTGATTCCGCCGTATACCTGTTCAATGTTGTTGTCAGACATTGCCACAGGATATGTGATTTTGTATTGTTTAACAAATTCCTTTACATCATTAATCTTGCTGTTGACAGCAACACTGATAATCACGAGGCCCTTGTTTTTGTATTTTTCATATGTCTTTACAAAATCGGGAATTTCTGCTTTGCATGGCGGACACCATGTTGCCCAGAAGTTCAAAACAACGACCTTCCCTTTCAGACCAGAAAGCGTTATCTGTTTTCCCTGGGTGTCAGTCAACTTGAAATCAGGCGCCTTCGTTGCAGCATAGGCAAGAAAACCACTGATAATTACTGCAGCCATCAAAATCACCAATTCCTTCATTATCTTCATATTCCTCCTCCCTGTTGGGTCTTCCGTTAAATTATATCATCAAATATTTGACGATTGAAAAATACAAATAGATTATCTGCTTTCAATTCTGTCCTTTCTTACCTATGTGAACTGGTTTAACCATGATATGCTGGATATGCGGGAGGTAAATGTCAACGTAGTCTGCTCTCGGAGAGTTTCATTCTAAGAAATGATGAGTTGTTGTGACATAGGAGTTGGTCTGCTGATCCGGACAGGTTGCCTTGAAAAACTTGAATGAAAAAGAAAATTGATATAGCATACTGTATTATTGTATCTTCCTAACAAGGGGCAGGAATGAAGTCATATATTATTGTTGATTCTTCAAAAATTATCGGGAAGAAGAACCCTCATCTTTTTGGTTCTTTTCTTGAGCATGTTCATCAGTGCCTTTATCCAGGAATCTTTGATCCTGATTCACCTCTTGCTGATGAAAACGGTTTTAGAAAGGATGTTCTTAATGAAATAAAAAGGCTGAAGCCAGGAACCGTAAGATGGCCTGGTGGAAATTTTTCGTCATGGTATCACTGGATTGACGGAACAGGAAAACAGGAAAACAGAAAAAGAAAACTATCATATGCTGATGATATAACACGGGAAGAGAGCAATCTTTTTGGCACAGATGAATATATCAGGTTTTGCAGAAAGGTTGGTACCCAGCCGTATATAACTGTAAATGCAGGCAATGGAACCGCACTTGAGGCAGCAAACTGGGTGGAATACTGCAATAGTTCCGGAAATACTTTTTATGCAAATCTTCGCAAGGAAAATGGAAGTCAACAACCATTCAATGTAAGGTATTGGGAAATAGGCAATGAAATATATGGCGACTGGCAGATTGGAACAAAAAGTGCCGTTCAATACAGTCAGGTACTGTCAGAGTTTTCAAAAGCAATGAAACGAGTTGATCCATCAATCAGGATTATCGCTGTTGGAATGGGAAAACATAACCCTGACTGGGACAGAATTATTCTGAATTCTGCCCGGGATTATATTGACGACATATCTGTGCATGTTTATATTGGAAGGCATGAATATTTTGACTCATTCGGACAGGTTTTTACGATTGCTGACCATCTTAAAAAAATGGAGGATGACATCATAAAGATCTCTGAAGAGAAACGCACAAACCACAGGATTGGTCTGGCTCTTTCGGAATGGGGCATTTGGTACAGAAAAGGACACAAGGATGACCTTGATGAGGTATATAACCTGAAAGACGCTCTCGTATTTGCAAGTTCAATGAACCTGCTGCTTAGATTTTGCAGGACACTTGATTTCACGCACCAATCAATGCTTGTTAATTGTCTTGGTCTGATGCGGACAAGAAAGGATGCCCTTGTGAGACAAACCATTTATTATCCATTTGTTCTTTTTGCAAATGAAACAGGAGATACTGTGCTTTCACCTGATGTATGGAGTGAAACCTTTTCCTGCAAGGACTATCGCTATTTTCCTTGGCCTACATTTGATGTTGATAAGGATAGTTTTCAGATTGATGAAAGAAATGTTCCTGAAATGCATAATGTACCTTATCTGGATGTATCAGCAACATATGACTCTGAAACGAATAAATTGACCATCATTGTTGTTAACCGTCATCCAGAGAAAGACCTGACCACCTCTGTTGATCTTAGAGGCTACAGTTATGGGAACACAGTTTCTGTTTCTGTGATTGATGGTCCTGATGTCTATGCAGTGAATGATTTTGGAAAAGAAACTGTGAAAATGGAGGAATGTCAGGAAAAAATAAAGACAGGCAGTTTCCAGTGGGATTTTCCTGCACATTCAATCACAATGTTAAAGATTCAGTTAAAGAAGCAAAATGACTAAATTAAATGCTCTTATTATCGGCGGCGGAATGATAACAGAACAGCTCATACTGCCTGTTCTTTTGCAGGAAAGAAGAAAGGGTAAAATCTTACAGATTGCTGTTGCCTCAAGAAGAAGAACTACAATACAAAAACTGGCAGTACTGTTTCCAGACGCAGAAATTAAAGGATACCCCCAGGAAGAAGATGAAAATCCTTCTGCATGGAAAACAGCGATTGAGGATCTATCAAGACCGGCTATAGTTATCATTGCAACACCAGATGACCTTCATCCAGAAATGGCGCTTTTTGCCATTGAGAAAAGATTTCATGTTATTGTTCAAAAGCCACTGTGTTTGACTGTAAGAGATGCCAGAAAAATTCTAAATCTATCAAGGGAAAATGGTGTGTATGTTTTCACCGACTATCATAAGAGACACGATTTATCTCTCAGGGCTCTTCAGTATAAATACAGAAAAGGCGAAATGGGAGAAGCACTTTGCTGTCATGCCTGGCACGAGCAAAGAAGAGAGATTCCATTGAAATACTTCAGAAACTGGTGCGAAAGAAGTTCTCCTCTTGAATATCTCGGGACGCATTATATTGACATGTTTTATTTTGTTACAGGTCTGGAGCCATTGAAGGTTATTGCGAGAGGGCAGAAGAAGTTTCTTGTTTCTTGTGGTATTAATGCCTTTGATTCGTGTCAGGTATTTATTGTCTGGAGTAATGGAGCAGTTCAGTATCTTCAGACATCATGGATACTTCCAGAAACAAATCCGTGCCTTTCAAATCAAGGTTTTCAGATAACCTGCACACAGGGTGAATTCAGGGCTGATAACGCAGACAGGAATTCAAACTTCACAACAACAAAAAACGGTTATGAACTTTTTAATCCCTATTTTTTCAAACCATATCTTGACCGGGATGACCCTGAAAAAACTGAGTACCTCGGTTATGGTGCAGACAGCATTGTTCAGGCAATTGATGACTGCATAAGAATAACTGAAGAAACAATTTCTTTTGATGGAAACAACGCACTAAAAAAAGCAAAACAATTGATATCAGAGTTTGAAAAAACACGTCCACTGCCGGTTCAGGCAATCATAGCAACAGCAGTGATTGAAGCAGGGAAAATGAGTATGATGAAAAACGGAGCACCAGTTGTCTTTGACGAAAATCTTTTTCCCCGTTACGAATAATATTCTTTTACTGCTTCGTACATTGCCATAATATTTTCAGGTGGGACATCTGGTTGAATGTTATGTATCTGGCAGAAAACAAACCCACCAGAAGGGGAAAGTGTTTCAATGCATTTTTTGACATGTTCTTTAATTGTTTGTATATCAGCATAAGGCAGTATGTGCTGGGTATCACAGCCGCCTCCCCAGAACGTAATATATTTGCCAAATTCCTTTTTCAGTTTTTTCAATTCCATGTTTTTCGCTGAGAACTGAACAGGATTAATAATATCAACTCCAATATCAATAAGGTCCGGTATAATGTCATAGATAGAGCCATCAGAATGAAGAAACAGGTACCCATCAAATTTTTCCTTGATAAATTGATAAAGCTTTTTCTGGTATGGCTTAATCAGTTTTCTATATGTTTCAGGAGAAACCTGCAACGATTCCTGTGTTCCAAGGTCATCATTGACATTTACAATCTGCACATAGGGTCCGACATGCGTGTTGTATTTTTCAAATCTTTTTATGTATGAACGGACAAGGTTATCCATAATACACTCAGCAATTTTCGGTTCAAGGACAAGATCAACCATGAACTGTTCAAACCCTCTGAGAATCTGACCGCCCATAAAAATGTGGACAGCAAAATTACCCATCAGGGCGAAGTCAGTTGTTTCATAAAGATGTTTTGCTTTTTTGCCGACCTGCTCAATTGTTTCATCAACGAAAAACGGCCAGTCAAAATTTTCAAACACAGAGATATTTGATTCAATCTCTCTTATTGATTTTGCTTCTGCAAGAGGATAGTCGGCTGGTTCAAAATACCATGACCCTGCCGGTCTCTTTGCGATTATTTTTTCATCAACAACGACCTGCTGTGAACCATCCGGCATTGTTACTGCATTCCACCTCTCTGGGACTTCGCAAAAAGAACCATCCGGAAGTTTTGATACCTTCCATCTTTCCGGTTCAGGAAAAATACCGATTACATCTGCACCGATAACTTCCAGAACATCCCTTTCCACAACCGCCACCTGCTGATAGGGGTCATAGACCCTTGTCCTGCCGGTTTCCATAACAAGATATTTCTTCAGTTTGTTATATGCGGCGGCAGTAATCCCTGTTGAGTCCATGCCGCCGAGGTCAACAGGAATTTTATCCGGCTGTCTGTGTTTCAGAGAAGTGATTATTCTTTCTCTGCTCGTCATGGCATCCTGATTTCAAAAAATTGCCTTTTCTCGGCTGATTCACGAGCCCATAAACATGTAAGGGCACTGGTTATTCCTGCATCTATTGGAGACCGGGATGGCTTTTTTTCTTTCATTGCCATAAGAAAATCATATGCAAGTTCCCTGTCTCCGCCAAAATGAGGTATATCTCCTGTAAATTCAATTGTCTCAACAACCGGTGTAAAATGGTCATACACAATTATTGTGTTGCGATACCAGTCAAAATCAATTGTTCCCTTGTATCCGTAAAGCCGTGCCCCGCGTCTTGCAACCCTCTGATTCCTGACAAAAAAGTTCTGCGTATAACTTATCTGAACACCATTGTCAAGTTCAATAAGCGCATTGCCGCTATCCTCATTTTTTATTTCTTTTGAAAACATACACTTCTGCCATTCATTCCATTCAACCTTTTCGCCTCTGAACCTTTTGTAGAAAAGATTGAACTGACTTTCAATACACTCCATTCTTTCATCACAGTCCTTGCACAATAGTTCAAATGGCTTATCCCTTTTCCCGTAAATCCTCTGGGAGTTCATTGCGGCTATCATTTTCGGCTTTCTCCCTGTCAGAAAAAAAATATAATCAAAGTCGTGGGTCGCTTTTTGAAGGAAAAGTCCTCCGACCTCCTGATAGTTCCTGTACCATGAATTGAAATAAACATACCCGTAGGGAACATCATTCACCGCAACAACATGCTCAACTTCTCCAATTCTTCCTGATTCAATTATCTGTTTTACCCTCATAGCCATTGGAGAAAGACGTAGAGGAAATGAAACGACAACCGGAGCAGTAACATTCTGGAATGCTTTTTCCAGCGTTTTTAATTGAGCAAAATTTATTGCCACAGGTTTTTCAAGGAAAAGAGGAATGTTCTTCTCTGCAACCTTGCATGCCATTTCCGTGTGAAGATAACATCTTGTTCCAATCATAACCCCATCAAGTTCTGTCTTATCAAGCATTTCATCTGCTGAAACAAAATACTTTGTATCCTGCATTAATTCAGGGTCAATTCTTCTTCTTATGTGAGCCTCAGGTACTTTTTCCTTAACAGCCTTTTCAATCTCTTCAACAGCGGGATCAGCAATTGCGGCAATTCTGTACGGTATGCCGAAAACCTTCATATATGCAGCCATATGCGAAACACGAAGTCCAAAACCAATAATCCCGACCTTAAGCATATCACACTCCTGTATTCAGGACAGACAGGACCTGTTAATTTTCTACTTAAATAACCCGTTGTCAAAAAGGAAAATAAATTCTTTCTGCCTTATGTTTTTTCTTCCATAAGGATAACTGAAGAGGATTTACCTGCCCTGCCTCTTATAAAGACCTATAAGTTCTGCCTGAGCAAGAATATGCCCCTGCATTGCTCTTTCAACTTCCTGTCGTTTTGCTCCTTTCCTCAGATTCAGCATTGTGTCAAGGGCATAAACTTTGAAGAAGTACCTGTGGGTTCCTGAAGGTGGACATGGTCCGCCGTAATTAACTCTTCTGAAATCGTTCCATCCCGGAATTCCAGGAATAGAATTCTCTTTAATCTCAAGTTTTGTTCCGGTACAGGGGATATTAAAAACAATCCAGTGTATCCATGTTCCCACAGGAGCATCAGGGTCGTCCATGATCAGGACAATACTTTTTGTTTTTTCAGGTATGCCATCTATCAACAAAGGCGGGTTGATATCCATTCCTTCGCATGTGTATTTTACAGGAATCATAGTATTGTGCTGAAATGCACTACTTGTTATCCTCATAGCGACACCTCCCATTTTTTTCTCTTTTGCATCACCTGTATTTACCATAAGGAAACACAAAAGAATCGCAGGAAAAATCCACCTCATTTTCTTTTTCATAAATAGACACCTCCTTTTCAGGATGTTACATCTGTCCAGTCATGCTCTGGCTTTTTCACAACAAGAACAGGGCATGGCGCCTCAGCAAGAATAAGTTCTCCTTCAGTACTTCCTCCTGCTTCACAGGTATGTGGTATTCCACCAATGACAAGAAGATTGGCTTCTGTATCCTTTACAACCCGGGCAACCTGCTTGTGTACTGTGCCCCACATCACAATCACATCGCAATCAACACCGGTTTCCTTCGCAATATTCTTAAATCTTTCAACAAATACCCTGCCTTCTCTTTCAAGGTCCTGTTCAATGAATTTTCTCTCTTTTTCTTTGAACAGCCCGATCTTTATAAGCTCCTGCAGCCTTGACACATCCACAATGTGAAGTATGGTAAGTTTTGCATTCAATAGTTTTGCCAATTCTATTGAGTACCTGATCGTGTACGTAGAAAAACTATCAACCGCACACGCAACAACAATGTGTTTAATCGTTATCATTCATAACTCCCGTGATGCCAGTTTTCTTTTTATTTCCTTTAGTGTTGTGAATGCTTCTCTTGATTCTTCATCAAGCCTCTCAGTGATAACCTTTACCACTTCATTGTAATACGGAATGTGTATCTTTTCAAGGGCATTTACCTTTTTTGTGGTTCTCTGAAATTCTTTTTCAAGCCGTTGAAGAGCGATCCTTTTTTCTGCAAGTTCTGCTATATGTTTTATGGTTTCTCTTAAAAGGACAAGGGCCTGGTCAAGTGCCGGATGCACACCAACGGGACTGAAAAAAGGAGGCCTTTCCTTCAAACTCAACGAAACAGATGGGATACTCGTTCCCATCAGTTTTTTCTCTGTAATATTTATTTCAATCTCTGTGTCAATCCCGGCTGCGAGGTTTTTAAGTCCTGATTTCCCCATTGCTGCAAGGGCTTTTTCCACAGCAGCATAAGCATCTGAAATGGATTCATTGACATCTTCCTGAATTCTGTCAATAATCTTTGTGATTGAAGAGATCTCCATCAAAAGGATTCTCCTTTTTTCATCAAGAAGCTGGTATCCTTCTCTGCAAAGAGAAAGTACACCTTTTGTTTTAATCAGATTTGTTTTTGTTGCCGATATTCTTATCGCCATTTTTGTACCTGTATCTCTGTTTAATCTGCTGCTGGCTTATTCTGACAAGTTCTTCTTCTGGTAGTTCTGAAATAACGTCCCAGCCAATCTCCAGGCTTTCTTCAATAGTCCTTCTTTCATCGTATGACTGGCTCACAAACTTATTCTCAAATATCTCTCCAAATTTCAGATAAACAAGGTCAAGAGAAGAAAGTTCTTCTTCTCCTATGATTGATGCAATCGCTCTTATTTCTTTTGTTCTTGCGTATGACGCAAAAAGTTGGGAAGCAAGCCCGGGATGGTCTTCCCTTGTTCTGCTCTTACCGATATTGTCTTTCATCAAACGAGAAAGGGAAGGAAGTACTGCAATCGGCGGATAGATTCCACGTGCGTGTAATTCTCTGTCAAGCACAATCTGTCCCTCTGTAATATAGCCGGTAAGATCCGGCACAGGATGGGTAATGTCATCGTTTGGCATTGTGAGAATTGGTATCTGTGTGATTGAACCTTTCCTGTTTCTTATTCTTCCAGCCCTTTCATATATGCTTGCAAGGTCGCTGTACAGATAGCCAGGATATCCCTTTCTTGCTGGGATTTCACCTCTCATTGTTGAAAGTTCCCTCAATGCCTCACAGTAGTTTGACATATCTGTTAACACAACAAGGACATGCATATCCTTTCTGAAAGCAAGGAACTCAGCAGCTGTTAAAGCAAACCTTGGTGTCATCAATCTTGTGAGAGAGGGACTATCAGCGAGTGAAAGAAACGAAACAACGTTGTCAAGAGCGCCTGTTTCCTCAAAACTCTTGATGAAAAAACGCGCAGTATCATATTTCACGCCCATGCCTGCAAACACAACACAAAACCCTTCTCCTTTAACACGCGACTGTCTGACAATCTGGGCTGCAACAAGGTCATGCGGCAAACCGCTTCCTGAAAAAAATGGGAGTTTTTGTCCCCTGACAAGTGTATTCATGACATCAATTGTTGATATGCCTGTTTCTATAATGTTTTCGGGATAATCCCTCGCAGCCGGATTCATTGCCATTCCATTCACATTCATCATTTCTTCTGGAACTGGTTTCGGCAGCCCATCAAGAGGATTACCCAGTCCGTCAAAAACCCTTCCCAGCATATCCTGTGAAGCCCCGAACAAGAGCGGTTCTCCCTTGAACCTGACCCTGCAGTTTTTCAAAGAAAGCCCGCCTGTTCCGCCGAGAACCTGAACCACTGCATACCCTTCACCGACTTCAAGGGTAGTACCGATTCTCACATTACCGTTTTCTTCTGAAATTTCAACAATTTCATTGTATCCGGCATTATGGATATTCCTTATAACAAAAAGTTGCCCTGCTATTTCTTCAAGGTTTGTGTACTCGCGAAGATTGTACATATTCATTTTTTCTCCAGCTGTCTTAATCTTTCTTCAATAGTGGCAACAAACTGCTTGAGTTTGTCAAGCCGGGTTTCTGGGTACTCTGTTTTCATACGCATGATTTCCTGATATACGGATGTTTCTCTGATTTCTGATATTTCAACGCCTCTTCTTACAAGTTCATCACCAACCCTGTAAAAGATTATTATTGCCTTGAACATCAGAAACTGTTTGTGTGCTGAACAGAATGTGTCAATCTCGTCAAATGCGTTCTGCTGCAAAAAAGCATTCTTAAACAGCGCGCAGGTCTCAAGAATAAGTTTCTGGGTATTTGGCAGAACATCCGCACCTATAAGTTTCACAACCTGCTGAAGCCGCTGTTCTTTCTGAAGAAGGTCAAGCATCATATATCTGAAGTCCAGCCACTCACCATTAGTATGCTGATTCCACCATGTTTTAACATCTTCAATGTATTCCGAATAACTTTCTATCCAGCTTATCGCGGGATAATGACGGGAATAAGCAAGGTCCCTATCAAGGGCCCAGAAACATCTCACAAATCTTTTTGTGTGAGATGTAACCGGTTCTGAAAAATCCCCGCCGGGTGGTGAGACAGATGCAATAACCGTTATTGAACCTTTTTCACCGCTGAGTGTTATTACATTTCCGGATCTTTCATAGAACTCGGCAAGCCGTGCTGGAAGATAGGATGGAAATCCTTCCTCCAGAGGTATTTCTTCCATTCTACCTGCAAGTTCTCTCAATGCCTCGGCCCATCTTGAAGTTGAATCAGCCATCAACGCAACATTGTATCCCATATCCCTGTAATATTCCGCAATTGTCATTCCAGTATAAATACTTGCTTCTCTTGCCGCCACAGGCATGTTTGAGGTGTTGGCTATGAAAACAGTTCGTTCCAGCAACATCTTTCCAGTTCTCGGGTCAACCAGGCGGGTAAAATTCTTGAGAACATCTGTCATTTCATTTCCGCGTTCACCGCATCCAACGAAAACAACAACATCGGCATCGCTCCACTTGGCGAGCTGATGTTGAACAACTGTTTTCCCTGTTCCGAATCCTCCTGGCACCGCCACGCATCCGCCCTTTGCAATAGGGAAAAGTGTATCTATGACCCTTTGTCCGGTGATAAGAGCCTCGTTTACTGGAATGCGCTGTCTGTATGGCCTTTGCTTTCTCACTGCCCATTTTTGATACATCCTCAGTGGGAAGATATTTTCATTTGCGTCTATCTGCGCAATTATCTCGTCTACCGTGTAATCACCTTCTTCTGCAACAGATAGCAGGATGCCTTCAGGAGCATAAGGAGGGACAAGTATCCTGTGTTTTATTAATGATGTTTCAAGAACATCTCCAATAACATCTCCAGGTTGAACCTTTTCGCCATTCTTTTTAGTCGGTATAAAATGCAGTTTGTTTTCCCTGTTAAGTGCATTGATGTGCACACCCCTTGAAATAAAGTCACCCTCCTGTTGCCTTATCATCTCAAGGGGCCTCTGGATACCATCAAAGATATTACCTAAAAGTCCTGGGCCGAGTTCAAGGGACAGAGGCAGATTATCAGAATAAACAGGGTCATCTGCTTTCAGGGATGTTGTATCCTCATAAACCTGCACATAAGCGATATCTTCTTTTAATCTGACAATCTCACCAATAAGCCTTTCATTACCAATCTCAACCATGTCCAGCATCTTAAGATTTTTGTTGCACCTTATTTGAACCACAGGTCCATTTACACGAATTATTCTGCCGGCAATTTCAGCCATTTATTTCCTCTGATAAAAGTTCAGAATAAATTGTCTCATGCATTCTTCTCATCCTTGCAGAAAATGTATTTTCATACATCACAAAGCCGTCCGCCGTACAAACAATAACACCTATATCTTGAAAATTATCTTCGACAAAATTTATTGAAACACTTTTTTTCAAATCCTTTCTGCATATTTCCTTAAGTTCTTTTTCTAAATCAGGATTAAAAAATGTTCTGTCTGCAGGAGAAAACCTGACCACTATTTGAGGACTGTCTATCACCATTATCCCCTCAATAATCGCTTTCGTCAGAAATTTTCTATATTCTGAATCCTGTCTCAATGATGAAGCCATCTCTTTGACCTTCTCAATTACAGAATCTGCGAAATTTTTTTTCAGTTCAAGGTGCATTTTTCTTATTTCCATTTTCAGGGTTGCTTCTGCCCTCTGTTTCATCACTGAAAGTAGATGCTGTGTTTTTTCTTTTTCTTCTTTTATAATCCTTTCAGCCTGTTTTCTTGCTTCTGAAATAATCTGCTCTGCCTGCACCTTTGTCTGTTGATTGATTCCATCAATTCTGATTTGGGTTTCTTTTTCAATCTCAGAAATCAACGCGATTGATGTGTTTTCATCTGTTTTCATGTTCGTGTCTTTTCCTTCTTATCCTTGATGCAGAAGTTTTCCAGGAAGGGATCTCCAGAACAAGCGGCTGCGCATTCTTTCTTGTAAAACTTAAAATTTCCTGCTGTATAAACGAAGCCGCTATGTCGGTGATAAGAATTATACCTGCATCCTTAAGACCTGTAATCTTCTGAAATGTTTCCCGTGCCTGCTGGTGATTTGAAACAATGGTTGTATGAATATTCAAGAGTTTGAAACCATCTGCGCTTTCATGATCTGAAATACAGTAGAATTTCATTGCACCCTTCCGAGAATCATAATTGATGTAATAAGCCCGTATATGGCAATACCTTCTGCAAGTCCCACAAAAATTAGAACCCTTCCTGTCAACTCTGGTTTTTCAGCAAGTGCACCAACTGCCGCGGTTCCAACATAGGCAACAGCAATTCCAGCGGCAATTGCAGCAAGCCCGGTGGATAATGCCGCAGCATAGAATGCTTTTCCCACATTTCCAGGATCTGTCCCTGTTGTCTGTGCCCAGACATATCCAGCCGACATAATACCTGAGATTATGCACAATCTCATAATATTCCTGACATATCCCATAAAAAATCTCATAAATCTCCTCCTGGTTAGGATAAATACTGCTCAATATTTTCAGAGCTTGCCTTTAATACCAAAGGATTATAAAGACTTCTTCCTGCAACAAAAAACCTTGAAAAAAACTCATAGTAGTTCAAACGCAGAGATTGTATCATTACTACGAGTCCTTCAAGGCAAATAACAAATATATTTCCAAAGATTAAAAAAGGTAGTGATAATCCTGACATACTTGACCTTTTCAGCATATCAGAGATAGCAAAAATTGTTATAAAAAAACCAAAATGGTTAAGAGCAAATGCTGAAATACGAATAAATGAAACAGTATTTGCAAGATATCCCATCACAATTTCAAAAATATGAAGAGATCCCTCAATAAAACCAACAAGGATGCCCTCCCTTTTTCTTATTGCATCAATTAACAAATTAGAAAAAATAGCAAAAATACTTATGCCAAATAATGCTGCAGCAAATTTTACAATTATACCATTAGACCTGGCAAGAAAACCAGATGCCAGTCCAATCCCTGCCCAATAAATCAGTCCTGAAAAAAGGCCTGCTTTATCAAAAAAAACAGATTTCAAATTCTTATTACTGGCTAGATTTACAATATTAATGAAAATCCCTGTGGTGAGGATAAAAATTCCAAAAGCAATACAGGCACGAAACAAGACAGAAATATCTTTCATTGGATTAATCCACAATGGATGAAACTCAATCCCGAATATACTGCCGTATAAAAATCCAAATATTATTGATGACAACCCAACATAAGAAAGCAACATGCCTACCTCCTTCAATACATCTTTCATGCGCCACATCATAATTATTCCTGCAAACAGAAAAATAGCGCCGTGTCCTGTATCTCCAAACATTGCACCAAACATCAACAAAAATGAAATAGCAATAAACAGTGTTGGATCAATGGTACCGTATCTTGGAACTCCATATGTTCCAACAATAAGTTCAAATGGTTTAAGAAATCTGTTGTGGTTCATCTTAACGGGTATTTCTTCTGCAGGAACACCTGAAAGTTCTGCAGGAACAAATTCAGTATAGGAAGCCGGATCTGTCTTTCTTATGATTTCTGACGCAGTTTGCTTTTTCTGCTCAGGTATCCAGCCGCTTAAAAGTGTTACTGTTTCTGTTGCGCAAATATCTTTTCTTGCCTGATTAAGTTTTTGATGGATATCAAGAGAAACTGCTATTTTCCCAAGGGAATAGATGTGTCTGGCAGCAATTTTATGTATTTCCTCATTGATTTTCCCGATCTCAGATTTTAACTCTTCTGTTTTTCTTTTCAGTTCTTCAACCGGGGTACTGCTAATAAGAACATCAGTGACCGGCATCCAGCCGATTTCTTTTTTGATTTTTTCAAAAACACCGATATCCCTTTTAAGAATTACGACAAACACAATAATTGTCTTGTTCCTGCTTTCCGCAGGTATCAGAAGATGTGGAATGCTGCCCAGCAATTTCTCAAGCAGGGATATCTTTTCTGTCTCTATTTCTCCATGTTCAGTATGGATGAATGTGTATCTTTCTTCAATGGGAACAGGTAGATACACGATTCTTTTTGAAAGTATTGTTTCAATTTCGGCAAGCTGCTGATGCATCTGATTTCTTTTTTCTATAAGAGATTCAAGGCCTTCTTCAATCTCTCCAAGAGTGCTTTCCGCCTCAATATATGTTGCCGCTTCTCTGTTTTTTGAAGGCGAAAATCCTGTCTCATCAACAATTTTTTTGAATCTGAGAGTGATATCATCCCATCTTGCTGATTCGTATTCTTGCTGCCATTGTTTGATCTGCTCAATCCCCGCGGAAACAGTACCTGCGTCAAATGGGTGGAAAAATCCTGTACTGAGTAATTTTGCAAGCACTGCAATGGCCCTGTTCTTTCTTACCACTGCATTCATTAACACAAGTTTTTCCGATTGAAGCATACTTCCTCACTGATAAACACTGGCAACAAAATATTTAGTCATAAAAGTGCTTATGATTCGTTTCGTCTCGCGGAGTTTAAGAAAAACATATCCAACAGGAATACCTATGCTGAAGGGTTTTTCAATAAATGCTTTCCTAATCGTTTGAGATATAATACCTTCAAGCAATCTGTCCATTTCTACAAGATTGTGCGGTATAAGTCCAATTATTTCACGATACATTGGTGGAATTTTTGTTTTCTGGATTGCCACCTCTGAAATACTGACAGACATGCGCCTCAGCTCTTCAATTGAAATATGACTCCCTCCCGGGATGAAACCCTGTATTTCCGGGGGAACCCTTTCCTGATAATACAGATGTATCCTTCCAAGCCATGAAAGATTTTCCCTGTCTATCTCTGCGCCAATTATCTTTCTTGCGATGGACCTGTCATAAGGAGACAGTTTCTCAACAAGATTACCAAGTTTCTCAAAATATTCTGTATCAATTGATATTTCCACAGGAAACAACCAATCATGCTTCAAGTAGTTTTCTCTGGCATTCTTCACTGCTTTACCATATCCTGAACCCTCAAGAATTTCTACAACATCGTCTATGGTCTTTGCTGAAGATAGAGACAAAAATCTTCCGGTTATCTGCAGATCTTCACCCTTGATTTTCCGTCTCCACAATCTCAGAGCAGTTTTGAGTTCTTCAACTGTATATCTTTCATCAAGGAGCAAAATTAATTGTTTCTCATTTCTTGAAAGATAGAACTTTGCAATCTTTCTTATAATTTCTCTGTCTCTGTTTCTGCATTCAATTTCAAAATCTTTGGGGTTCACACTCTTATCAAATCTTTTCAGGACTTCGGCGTACCAGGTTTTTCCGAGCATTTCAACAAAAACTGACAAATTTGCGGAAGCAGCCCGTGCAAAAAACCCTTCATCAAGAAGTTTTGATATCATTGCCCTGATTCTTGTATTGGCATACGCGTATCTTGACAGTTGTTTCATAAAGTATATCTGAACTATTCAAAAAGTTTCCCGGTCAAATGTCTTATGTCAACAATCCTTTGGAGTATTTTTGAAGCTGATGAGACAATTTTATCCTGCCAGTTTGACTTTATCTGTTCAATCCTGCTTTTTTCCCTGCCCATGATTTGTTCATGCTTTTTTTTAATCTGATTCTCAGTTTCTTTTCTTATCTCTTCGGAAATCTTTTTTGCTGTTGACCTTGCTTCAATGATTATTCTGTCTGCCTGTTTCTTTGCGTCTGAGATAATCTCGTCTGCTGCTCGCTGTGCGTTTTCAATCTTTGATTTTGCTTCTTCTTCCTTTTTTACTATCTCTTTGAGAATTTCCTGCATACGACGTCTCCGTGAAAGGGATAAAAATTCTGTTCAATTATCTTATCACAATGGGTTATCTTGTTCAATCTGCCGAATCTTCAGAGGCAACAGGACCGCAACCATCTTACTGGAAGAGTGCCTCAAAGATATTCTGACCCTGCTGTGGAACTTAGTCTGGCTCTTGATTTGCAAATGGTGCAGGGTTTGATATAATAACAAAAGGAGAAACTGTAAAATAACAACAGGGGGAAACCATGCCTGAAGCCGATGAAAAGAAAGAGAAAAACTTTTATATTGACATCCCTCAAAAAAGCAAGGCGTTTTTTCTGAAGGGTTCAAACAATTCTGACTGGGGAATGAAAAATCGGATGTCTCACATATTTGACCCTGATACAGGAAAAACAGTTATGCTGGCGATTGACCATGGATACTTTCAGGGACCGACAACAGGGCTTGAAAGGGTTGATGTAACAATTCTGCCACTTCTTCCATATTCAGATACTCTTATGCTAACAAGGGGTATCCTGCGTTCAATAATACCCCCAACATATCCCAACGGGATTGTACTCCGGGCAAGCGGTGGTCCAAGTATTTTGAAGGAGCTTTCAAATGAACAGATAGCAATGGATATTGAAGATGCCATAAGATTGAATGCTGCTGCAGTCGCTGTGCAGGTTTTCATTGGTGGAGAATATGAAACGCAATCAGTTCATAATATGACGCGTCTGGTGGATATGGGGCAGAGATACGGGATTGCAGTGCTGGGAGTAACGGCAGTTGGAAAAGATCTTGTGAGGGACGCCAAGTATATGCGGCTTGCCTGCAGGATATGCGCTGAACTTGGTGCGACCTATGTGAAAACATATTATGTTGAACCCGATTTTGACACAGTTACTGCTTCCTGTCCTGTACCCATTGTGATTGCGGGCGGGAAAAAAATACCCGAGTTCGATGCCCTGAAAATGGCTTACAATGCAATTGAGCAGGGCGCCTGCGGGGTTGATATGGGAAGAAACATCTTCCAGGCGCAGGACCCTATTGCAATGATACAGTCGGTCAGAATGATTGTCCACAGGAATGCAAAACCAGAACAGGCCTATGAATTTTATAAAGAAAGAATCGCAAAAAAACAGAAAAAGGAATAGATTATGGCAAATACTGACTTTTATGGTTACCTGCGTTCTTTAACGCCGACATTGAGTGTTGGAATTATATCGGCGGATCTCATGCATCTTGAAGATGAGTTAAAAAAACTTGATGACACAGGTGTCAATATTATTCATTTTGATGTAATGGACGGTAATTTTTGTCCTGCGATGACTGTTGGAGCCACGTTTATAAAATCAGTGAAAACAAAACTGATCAAGGATGTTCATCTTATGATTGTACAGCCGGAAAGCAAACTGGGCTGGTTTGCTGAAGCAGGTGCAGATATTCTGACTGTTCATCTTGAAGCGTGTCAGACACATATCCACGGTGTTCTGCAGGCAATAAAGAAACTCAAGAATATCAACAGACCTGAAATGGGCATTATTGCAGGGGTTGCAATCAATCCAGGAACTCCTGTTGAATCAATAAAGTCAGTTCTTGATGTTGCTGATATGATTACAATTCTTGCTGTAAATCCCGGATGGCAGACACAATCCTTCATTAAAACAACACAACAAAAGATTGAAACAGCAATCTCTCTGATAAGCCAATCAGGCAGGGATATTTTTCTGTGTGTTGACGGTGGAATTACAAGGGAAAACATTGTTGATATCTCCCAGATGGCAGCCGACATTGTTGTTGCAGGAAGCGCTGTATTTGATAGAAAGAATCCAGCAGAGAATGCGAGATTCTTGCTCGGTTATCTGAAAAGAGGCAGGAAAAAATATCATGAAACCTGAACCAGAATGTAAGTATGACCTGAAGGACAGGGTAGCAATGGTGACAGGGGCTGCCGGAGCAATTGGAGCAGGGATATGCAGGGGGCTTCTTCGCTCAAACTGCAGGGTAGCCGCGACAGACATATCTGAAGAACAACTTGATATTCTCGTCAAAGAATTTCAGTCAGAATCTGGAAATAGAATCGCGGGAGTTGTGATGGATGTTACCAGCCAGGCTTCTGTTTCAGAGGGAATAAAAAAGATTGTTGAAATCTTCGGTTGCCTTGACATAGGGGTTGTTAATGCTGGAATTGCCCATGTTTCAACCCTCAGGGATATGAATATTTCTGACTTTCAAAAGCTTGAAAAGGTTAATGTTGAAGGAACATTGCTTGTTTTGAAAGAACTTGCAAAACACTTTGAGGCACAGAAAACGGGTGGAGATATTGTCTTGATTTCAACAAAAAATGTTTTTTCGCCAGGCGCATCCTTTGGTGCGTATAGTGCAACAAAAGCAGCAGCTCATCAACTTGCAAGAATCGCGAGTCTTGAACTTGCACCAATTGGTGTAAGGGTTAACATGGTTGCACCTGATGCGGTTTTCTCTGACGGAACAAGAAAATCAGGTCTGTGGCAGCAGATTGGTCCCGACAGAATGAAGGCAAGAGGCCTTGATGAAAAGGGACTTGAAGAATACTACAGAAGTAGAAATCTGCTCAAGGCCCAGATTACAGCAGACCATGTCGCAAATGCAGTACTGTTTTTTGTTTCACATCAAACGCCAACAACAGGAGCAACAATTCCTGTTGACGGTGGCCTTCCTGACGCCACACCAAGATAATAATCAGGTTTTGAAAGCCTCAAAAAGCTCTGATGCAATAAGGATATGCCCTGATGTATTCGGATGAACTGGTTCAGGACAGAATGTTTCGCTGTCCCTGTATTTCAGTTGTTTCTGAAAAATTTCCTGAAGTTTTACAAGGCCTGTACCGAACTTTTCTGAAATCTTCCTGACAGCAGAAACATACTTTTTCAATTCGCTCAAGACAGATGACCTCCATTTATTTGAACTGTCAGCGCTTATATAAAATGGCTCAAGAAGAATAATCCCGCATTTGAGTTTGTTTTTTGTTTCTGCAAGAATTTCTTCGTATCTCTGAGCAAACTTTTCGCTCACACATTCCTGCCAGTTGGGATCTTTTCTCAAAACATAATGAAGGTCATTGATGCCTATCAGTATCGTAAGCCAGTCAGGCCTGTGGTAGATGACATCGTCTTCCCATCTGTTTTCAAGATCAATGATGGTGTTGCCGCTGATACCTTTGTTGATAACAGAGATATTTCTTTCTGGATAATGGGCAACAACCAAATCATTGAAATATTTAACATAACCATTCCCCAAAGGGGCAGACTCAGCCCTTCTGCCACAATCAGTAATACTATCCCCGATACACACAACCTTCTGACCGCTCTTTATCATAAAACTCATTGATGCTCCTTGTTGGTGGAAAATACCATTAAGTTTCTTATTGTCTGTCAGGTAATATATTAGCATATTTACTCAGCATCAAAAACTAATCCTTCAGAATGATTTTTTCAACAAGATTCCTGTTTTCCAGACACCAGTTAATTGTTTTCTTAATACCTTCTTCAAGTGAAAAAATTGGCTGCCAGCCAAGAATTTTGTTTGCCTTTGAAATATCAGCCCATGTAGCAGGCATATCACACTGCGGAAACGGCTTATGAACTATGCTGGCCTTTCTGCCAAGATAATTTTCTATCAGGGAAATGGTGTGATTGATTGTGTATGGCTGATTGCCGCCAAGATTTATAATTTCAAAACCGGTTTCTTTCAGTCCAAGGAGTGTACCTCTTGCAATATCCTCAACAAAAGTGAAATCCCTGCTTTGATTTCCATCACCATAGACGATTATTTCCTTCCCTTCACTTATCAATTTGATAAATTTGAATATGCTTAAGTCAGGTCTGCCAGCAGGTCCATAAACAGTGAAATATCTGAAAATTGTAATGTCAATTCCATAGAGGTAATGATATGTGTAACATGTGACTTCTGCTGCTTTTTTTGATGCTGCATAAGGAGAAATAGGAGTGTTGACAGGGAGCGTTTCAGAAAAAGGCATGCTCTGGCCGGCATACAAAGATGATGTTGAAGCAAGGATAAATTTTTTTACCTTGAATTTTTCAGCGAGGGTCAGAAGATTGAGATTTCCGAGGACATTTGTCTCAAAGTATATATGAGGGTTTTCAATGCTTGACCTTACACCAGCACGGGCTGCAAGATTAATGACCGCATCTGGCTTTTTCTCAATGAATAATTTCTCAAGTTCATCCCTGTTTCTGATATCAATCTGCCTGAATTCAAAACTCTTTTCTTTTTTCAAATCATCAAGCCGCCAGTGCTTCAATCTCACGTCATAATAATCATTGATATCATCAATACCCATAACTTCATAGCCGAAATCCATTGCCGTTTTTGCTGTGTGCCAGCCGATAAAACCGGCACATCCAGTCAAAAGCAGTTTCATTGCAACTCCACTGTTATTCCATAATCTGCAATATCCGCCTTTATGGATTTTTTTTCATAGAGAACCTGTTTTAGATTCTCAAGTGCAGTATCTTCACCATGGACAAGGAAGGTACCAGCCGGCGGTTTTTCCAACCCTGAAACCCACCACAGTATTTCATTCTGGTCAGGGTGGGACGAAAACCCATTCACCTGAATTATGTTTGCCATTACATCTCTGTATTCTCCAAGAATCCTCACCCTTTTCTTACCACTGACAATCTCCCTGCCCAGTGTACCGTTTGCCTGATAACCGATAAACATAATAGTGCTTTCAGATCTGCTGATATTGGTAACAAGATGATGTTTTATTCTGCCACCGGTGCACATCCCTGAACCAGCAATAATAATCACAGAACCTCTGACATGATTGATTGACTTTGATTCTTCAATACTTTCTGTTGGACGAAGATGCGACATCTCAAAAGGGCTGTCAGATTTTTCAACCTGTGCCTGCAGGGATGGCCTCAAAAAACTCTTGTACTTTTTGAAAACTTCTGTAACCCTGATTGCCATAGGACTATCAAGAAATATCCAGAGATGTGGAATCCTGTCCTGTGAAAGCAATTTTTTCAGGCAGTACAGAAACTCCTGAGTTCTTTCTATCGCAAAACTTGGAACAACAATGTTGCCGCTTTTGTTCGCTGTATTCACGATGGCTTCTGCAACTGTTTCATAGGTTAAAGCATCCGGCTTATGAACTCTATCACCATAGGTTGACTCAATCACAAGGTAATCAATCTTTGATAATCTTTCTGGTTCAGGTAAAACAGGTCTTCCCGGTCTTCCAAGGTCTCCTGTAAAAACGAGATTTTTCCCTGAAATGGTGTCCTTAAACTCAATTATTGCTGAACCAAGTATATGGCCTGAATTGTGGCATGTGAGGGTTAAACCTTTTACCACCTGAAACGGGTCGTTGTATGGAATTTCCTCAAACCGGTCAAAGACGTCATACGCCTGGTCTGTTGTGAAAAGTGGTACAACAGGATGTGACGGAACAGTACCAGCACGTTTATGTCTTTGCCTTTTCTTTTCTGCATCTTCTTCATAAAGTTTGGCTGCGTCCAGAAGAGCAATTTTTGTTATCTCAATTGTTGGGGCAGTTGCATAAATTTTGCCCTTAAATCCATCCCTTACAAGGCATGGAAGAAATCCAGAGTGGTCAAGGTGTGCATGGGTAAGAAATATTGCATCTATGGTTGCTGGCTCAACTGGAAATGGCTCCCAGTTTCTTGAAACAAGTTCCCTTTCCTGATATATCCCGCAGTCAATCAGAAATTTCTTCCCACCATATCTGAGAAGGTGCCTTGAACCGGTAACATTTCTTGCTGCCCCGTAAAAAGTGATGGAAAACATTATTTCTCCTTGAACATATCAACAAGAACTTCGCTGTGAACTTTTGATGGCTTTGATAACTTTTCATCTTTGTCTGCCCAGACAACCCAGAAATAAAGTCTTATTCCAGGCCTCAAACCATAAATATGTTCGCCATTTTTTGCACCATTTGGGGTCATGTTTATTGCGCCTCTTCCATCGGGATACGGACCAACCCAGATGAAGTATTTTGCTGCATTTTCAACTTCCTTGAAATAAACATGGATATTGGTTCCATCCGCGCCCCATGATGGCAACCCAAGTTTGACTATTGAGGTTGGTTCATAGACACCTGTCTTTTCCATTTCAGCAATTGGATTTGGCAGGTCAGGGACAATGCCTGGTTCTGGCATTCTGATCTTACTTAATGAAACTGCTTTTTGCGTTGCGTCTTCAGGATTATCATATTCAACATAAAGTTTGCCCAGACATATTGTATCTGAAGCAACTGGCTGAACATCATTTACATAAAGGATATGCGAACGTTGTTCAACAATGATGTTTTCTATCTTCAGGGGAAGATCCACTATGCCGTCTCCATCAGCGTAACGCCACCAGGTTGTTCCATATTTTCTGAAATTATCGTATCCATAATGACCTGGCAATTCAAATTTGATGTATCTCCAGCCATCAAAATTAAAATAACTCCAGGAATGGACATCATCACAATTCCACTGGTCTTTTGTCCCGATACTTATCCATCTTTCTCCCTTTGCATCCCTAAGGCAGTAAACAACCCTTCCCCAATCACTTGCTCCTTTCACCCAGAGCCCTATGGCTGATGGAGCACCAGGAAGTGTAATGGGTCTTCTGGGTTCAAGTATTGAATACCACGGCATCAATTCATGGACTTTTTCCTGTTTTTCAAGTTTTGAAACAAGGACCTTTCCAAATTCTTCGTCCTTTTGAATGTTTGAAGTAAATCTACCCCTGTATCTAAAAGTGTCAAAATTGTTGTTTTCATAAATCATGTCTCTTTTTTCAGTGTATTTCCAGGATCCGTCTCCCAGATCTGCAACAAGAACTGCGTTTTTACCTGGCTTTGAGTCAGAGTGGTTAGGAGTACCTGCTTCAATATTTACAAGTTCCTCTTCTGTGGTTATATAAGTTACCGATGTACCAGCAGTTACAACAATTTTCCTGTCAGTTGTCCTGGTTGCGCTGGTATTGTTCATAACATCAGTTATGTGTATTTCTCCATCTTTTGAAAATGTAAGTGTCAGGGGTCTCTTGCCCCTTATTGTCCATAAGGCATAAACATTACCCTTTGGACCTTTGAACTTCAGGCAGAATGTAGTAAGGGATCCTGCTGGAATCCATTTTTCAAACTCTGCTTCATTAAGTTTATCTGTCATCGTCGCATATGCTGCATATGCTGGCTTCGGATCACAGTATGGAATCCTTCTGAAAATTCCACATCCACCATAATGCTCAGCACCGTAATAATTGCCGCAATCAAATGTAAACCAGCCAGAATAAAATTTCTTCACTCCATATGCCATGCTGATTAGAACCCATCTATTGTATATGTTCATCTGCTCATCCCACGAACACGCGCCAATCTCTGTTGGCACAAAAATACCTTCACAATAGCGCAGGTCAGGATTTGAGATGCCTGCCTTTTCATATTCCTTTTTTAGTTCATAAAGACGGTGCACACTTATCTGATGAAGCTGCTGCTCGGGCAATCTCTCAAAACCGCAAATATCAAGTCCTGAACCATCTACAAGTTCTTTTGGAAACCCGGCACGAAGAAGGGGAACAATAAACAATGGATCTCCCCATGGTATCAGAATTTTTAATTCAGGCCAGGTTTCCCTGATTGCTTCGGCTGCGCACTTTGCCGTTATAAAATGCATCCTTATTCTTCTGAGTTCATCTTCTGTTGGTTGAAATCCTGGTTCTCCCCAGTACTCAGGGTAATTACCTGCTGTCATTCTATTGCTGATACCCGGTTCAGGGAAAAAATACACATGGTCTGGCCTGTACTGTTCTGGTACAGCATTGCGTGCCTTTGTATATGCCTCAATTACTTTTTTCCTGTATTCGTCATATTTTGCCCGGTCATACGGCTGTTCTGCTGCCCATTCCTGTGGACTTACTTCCCACGCGCCTGCAGGAACCCTTGTCCAGTGTTTCTTTACATATTCATTGTTTTCTGCACCCTGCGGCAATCCGATACTGGTTCTGGCACCAGCCATTGTCATCAAACGAATATGATGCTCTGGCTTTGGAGTGTAGTGGCCGCCATAATAACTCCAGTACCCAAACAAACCGCCTTTCCCCTGCCATTTTTCTGTTCTTGTATCAGGTGCGAGCAGAACGAAACTGCGGGTCTCTGTCCAAATTCTGTCATCTGTCTTAACCATTGCAGCAAGCTGGTACCAGCCATATTTCCTGGCAGGGATACTGAATTTGAGGTTTTCAGAATTTTGCATTCCAACACTGATGTCCTTTTCAATCTTGATGGCGTCTGTTCTGTCATAACTTACCGCTGAAAGTATAAGTTTGCCGGTTAAATCTTTGTTTCTGGCTGAAACTCTTACTGTATATGACGGGATTTCTGGAGAAGTCCACACATGGCCGAATCTATCCGGATTTATTGAAAATTCAAAATCACTTTTCTTAAGTGTTACTCCATAAACATGAACAGACGAGGGAAGTCCTGCCTGATGCCATCCATAGATTATCGGATCAGGGTATGACCTGAACTGAACAACCTTCTTTGTCAGTTCAACTTCAAAAATATCAAGGTCTGAAAAAGATGAAAGTTTTCCCATATCAAGAGGAATTTTGACAAGCCACAGGTTTACCTTTTTCCCATTTGAAAGAACCACAGGAAACTTTGCATATTTGCTGCTTGCGGCAGTGAAAAGCGGCACCTTTGTTTCAAAATTCTGTGCATAGCCCGCATTGGGCCTGTAAAACATTGCTGTGAGAACCGGTATTGAATTTCTTCTGCTATCTGCTGCCGCAAGGACATAAAGGGTGTCGTAATTATCAAAAGGTATTCTCATCTGAATTCTTGCAGGGTCCCTATTTGAAGAACCAGCAAATGCATGTTGATAAACAGGAAAATATCCTTCAAGGTTTCCTTCTCTGTAAAGGGACTTGCTTATATCAAGGTGGTCATTTCCTTCAGGATTAACAGATGGAAGGATAAATGGAATCCCTGAAATCCTTGTAATTGTATCTGCCTGTTTGAATGGTTTCACAAATGTTTTGCCGGTGATTACTCTGCCGTTTGCATATCCACTGATTCTGACAGGATAGAAATCAGGTATTTCTTCTTGAGGTACTGAAATAGAAAGTCCAGCAATCTGAACACCTTGGCTTAACATCACAGCAGCAAGACCTTGTTTTTGAAGACCATTGTCCCTTTTGTATGCCACAAGATGGTCATCAACCCAGAACCACACAGAATTTTCTCTCAGAACTATCCTAACCTCAATCCATTTTGAATTATGGTCAGGCAGTTGTGATATGTCTTTTTCTATCTGCCTTCTGTAATCCTCAGGCCATCCAGGAAGTATTTTCGGATATGCCTTCAAGATATACGTAAAATCATTGGAAAAGACTGGCGTCCAGTCCATATTCTTCCCGAGCTCATTGTTGTCATGAAGATATTTACCGGAACTTGTGACATAGCAGGCAACCCTTTCCGGATATGCGGGATTGTCTGTTAAGGAAAGAGAAAGTGTTAAACCAGGGTCAGAAGCGTCTTTTTTCCCGAGATGAAAATATGCGTAAGCTGATTTGCTTACAATTGTACGAAGTCTGATAAAAGCACGCATCTCAAGAGGTGCCCTGAGTTCTTTTTTACTGATGAACAATAACCACCCTGGTTTTGATGCAGTGATCACAGGCATATTGCCCAGTGTTTCCTTTTCAATAATAAAATCCCCCTGCTGCTTTTCCCAGTTTTCAAGGTCTGATACAAAAGTTTTCGAATAACTTTTTGCAAAAACAAAGGATACAAAAAACAATAAAATAAGAAGAATCTTCAGTTTTATAATTCCCTCCTTATCTGTCGTGCTTTTTTATTTTTTCAATAAATTCATTAAATCCTTGATAGATATTCTTTTTCACCTGAGAGGCAGTTACAGCAAAAGTAGCAATAGGTTTTTTATCACATGCTACTTCCATTTCAATAAAAGTCCTTTCAATGCCTGTTCCACCTGTTGTGCAGAAAAAAGCGATATCCTTGAATTTGTTCCTGTTGTATGTGATGTATGTTCTAATTGCAGGTGTCATATTTGATGCCCAGACAGGAGTTCCGATGATAACAATGTCATAATCAGATGGGGTTCGTTCAACTGGTTTTATTTCAGTGAGGTTTCTTCTCATTGCATCTTTACCACCTACCATAAAGCCTTTAATTCCAGCACGGCTTTTCAAATCAACGATTTCTTCAATATCACATGACAGAGTATTTGAAATCTCCTGAGCAATTTTTCTTGTTGTTCCTGTTCTTGAATAAAAAACAACGAGTATTTTTTTATTCATGGGTAATCTCCGCCATTAGTTTTTTTATCTGCTCAGGAATCCTGATCGGTTTCATTTTTTCATTCACTCAATCTCTGCCTTTGCAACAACAAAACAGTGAAAATACCCCTTTCCTCAAGAAATTGGGTTCTTCCTTCTTCAAAGTGCCTCAAATAATTTGCATAATAGACCACGCCGCCCGCGTCAGTATCATAATAGTATATCTTTTTTTTGATTACACTTTTATTCATCTCTTTTCAGTGTAAAATGATAAACCATCCTGTCAGAATATACAAATTGGATTGAAGAACTTTCTGCTTTGCTTTTTTGCATCTTGTAATAGTTACACAGATTACCAACCTTGGGATAAGAACCAAATTAGGAGCGATTTTATTGTTATCTATCCCAAAAATCTTAATCTGCTTTTATCTTGTTAAAAATGTTCTGTGTGCAATTATCTGTTCCAAGTGTACCTTTATTATATATATCTTTAGTGTCTACCTTCCAAGTTGAAAAGGTGTTGTTTGCTCCCATCCCCACACTGCAGGATAAAATACCTTTCCTTTTTTTCCTTCTTGTTGATATCTATTTACCTGGCTTCGCAGAAAACCACCCGCTATGCCCGTGAGGCTCAACTTAAATACACATTGACAAAACCTAACAATGGTATAGAATAAAACATTGAAAATCCTGAATTTTCAGTAAATTTCCAGGTAAATACTATGTCTATAAAAAGATTGATAATCTGGGCATATGTTTTATCTTTGATGTTTTTTTCCAGCGCTGCTTCAGGTGAACCAGAAAAGATACTCACCCTTCAGGAAAGTGTGCGGATCGCCCTGAAACAAAATCTTGATATAAAAAGTTCAGAGCAAAAGATTATGCAAAAACAATGGGAAGAAAAGGATGCCCGCACAGAATTTTTCCCGTCAATCACAGGTTCTTTCGCATACACAAAACTTGACAGAACCCCATCAATTTCAGTTCCTGGCATGCCGATGAAGATTGAAATGAACAAAACAGACATCTACAACATGCAGATAACCATCACACAGCCAATTTTTACTGGTGGCGCTCTCTCTTCTCAATATAAATTGAAAAAGGAGGAATTGAAAATTACTGAAGGCGAAAAAAGAATAACGGATGAAGGGGTTTGTATGGATGTCGTTCACACGTATTTTTTAATCCTGAAGGCATCAAATCTGTTTTCTGCTGCCGAAATCCTTGTAAATCAAAGGCAGACACATCTTTCCAATGTTAAAAAGCTTTTTGATGCAGGGCTTGCTACAAAGGCAGATATCCTTAAAACCGAGGTTGCACTCGCTGACGCAAAACAGAAACTTATTGAAACGGAAAACAATCTTAATCTTGCAAAACAGCAGTTCAAGACAATTCTGAGTCTTCCGCTGGATAGAGAGATTAATCTTCAGGATATACTTACATTTCAAAACAAAGAGAAAAAGTTACAGGAGTGGAAGGATATTGCCCTGAAAAACAGAGAAGAACTGAATCAGATTGAAAGAACGCTCACAGGTTTGTCCCTTGCAAAAGATATCACAAGATCGCGATATTATCCGCAGGTGGCATTTATTCTTAACTGGAAGGATGAAAAAGGAACCGCCACAGGTCTCAATGATTGGTATCAGACACTTAGTGGTCTGATTACGGTAAACATTGATATCTGGAACTGGCACAGCACAAGAAACAAAATGAATGCAATTGATTCTCAGATTTCCCAGATAGAAACGCAAAAACAGAAACTTACAAATCTTATCCTTCTTGAAGTGGATTCTGCGTACCTGAACCTCTCATCCGCTGAAAACAGGATACATGTAATGGAAAAAGCCGTTGAGGACGCGCAGGAAAATCTCAGGGTTACGGAAACTTTGAAAAGGGAAGGGATGGCAACCACAACAGATGTGATTGATGCGCAAACATATCTTTTTCAGGCAAGGAGTATTTATTATCAGGCATTGTATGACTATCAAATAGCCCATTATCAGTTGTTGAAGGCGTCCGGCCGATTGATTCCTGAACTGCTGGCAGAAAAATAAAATCCTGTTAAATGGAAAAACATATTTCAAAGATAGTCCTTGTTTCAGGCGAAATCTCTGGTGACCAGTATGCTGCCTTACTTGCAATGTGGCTAAAAAAAATTATTCCTGACCTTGAGATTTCTGGAATAGGTGGACACAAACTGAAATCAACAGGTATCAGGATTATTGCAGAAAATCCAGTTGCGGGAGATTTTGGAATTACTTCGGTATTAAGAAATCTGGGCCTGCACATAAAATTTTTGAGACAATGTGCAAGGGTAATAAAAAAAGAAAATCCTGGTTTGATAGTCTTCATAGATAATCCTGGTTTTAACCTTGCCCTTGCTGATAAACTTACAGAATTCAGAAAAATATACTACATCCCGCCAAAAATCTGGGCGCATAATTATCAGAGAATTTTTCTTATAAGAAATCTTTTTGAATCCGTCATCACAATATTTCCATTTGAGAAACAAATTTATGAAAGAGAAAGCATACCTTCGTATTACTTCGGGCATCCTGTTGTTGACCTGGTTTGCGAAAATAATAATTCTGATGATTTTTCGGAAAAGACAGGTATTGAGAAAGACAGTCCAGTTGTGGGAATTTTTCCGGGCAGTCGCACTGAAGAAATAAGAAATATCATGCCCTTGATGATAATGGCAGGAGAAAAGATAAGGAAAAAATATCCACGCGTGAATTTTGTTGTATCCTGTGCAGATGAAAACCTTTACAGATTTCTGAAATCAATACTTGAAAAAAGAAAAACTGACTGGCCCATATGGAAGGGTTCTGCACATACACTTGCAAAAAAATCACTTGTTGCACTCACAGCAAGCGGCACGATGAATCTTGAACTTGCAATTCTCGGGATTCCAATGATTGTTTTTTACAAAATGAATACCCTTAATTACGCAATCGCGAAAATTATAGTACAATGTGAGTATGCAAGTCCCGTAAACATTATTGCCCGCAGAAGAATTGTTGAGGAATTCATTCAGCACGTGAACTGGTATAAATTCATCAGGATATTCAGTGAGGTTTTTGAACAGGGAGAAAAGAGAAGAAAGCAAATGGAGGCACTGAAACAGCTGCGTATGATGTTTGGACAGCCGGATGTAAGTGCGAGGGTTGCTGGCTTTATTTCACAAAAATTACATGAAAATAATAAGAGAATATCTTAAACTTCGCAGGTATGTGGCCATACGATACAGGTACTTCTGGATAGGCCTTTTTGCAAGTATACTTTCAACATTTTTCAATGGCGCATCAATCACAACAATCGTTCCACTCATAGACAGGATATTTGCACGAAAACCAATAGTTATGCCGGAAAGCATGCCTGATATCCATGTATTGAAAGTTTTTGTTGAGCATCTGAATGCGATGGAGCCGACACTACTGCTGAAAGCAGCCATAGGATTCTTGATTGTGATGGTTATTTGTAAGGGAATTACATTCTATTATCAGAACTATTTCCTGAGGACCTTCGGAAACAGAATTCTGGCAGACATAAGGTTTTTCATTTACCAGAAAATACAGTATCTGTCAATGGAGTTTTTTGCAAGAAAAAAGACAGGAGAACTTACATCAAGGATCCTGATAGATATCAATATGCTTGACCATGTGTTGTCCCGTGAGATTCCGCTTTTGATACTGAATATATTTCAGGCAATAATTTTCTTGACTATTGTCTTTGTAATTGACTGGAAGTTAACCATGCTTTCTCTCGTAATATTCCCTTTGATGTTACTGCCTATACTTAACCTGAGCAGGAAATTGCGAAAGATAACAAAAACACTGCAGACAACATGGGCAAGTCTTGGCACCATAATTCATGAAAGCATATATGGGCAGTCAATCATCAAGGCATACAACCAGGAACAAAACATTGTGAACAGGTTTGCAAAGGAAAATGAGGCAATATTCCGCGCAAATGTATCAATAATGAAAAGAACATCCCTTGTGAGCCCTTTTTCAGAACTTCTTACCACAATCGGTGGAGCACTGATAATATTTATAGGTGTTGGAAAGGTACTGAATAATGAATTTTCATCTGGATTTCTGTTCATGTTCATTGCGGGGCTGGTGTCATTGATTGGACCGGCAAAGGCAATTATGAATTCAATTGCCTATATGTATATGGCAAGTTCAACACTACCGAGGATATATAGTATTTTTGAAGAAAAACAGACTGTTTCTGATACAGGAACAATGGAATGCCCGGATATTAAGTCAGGCATTACCTTCAGCAATGTCAGTTTTAACTATGATACTGTTCCTGTTTTGAAAAACATATCCCTTCATATCAGGGTAGGAGAAAAAATTGGAATTGTGGGTCCTGTGGGAGTGGGCAAGAGTTCGCTTGTCAGCATTCTTCTCAGGTTGTATGAACCGGTTGAGGGAGAAGTACTGTTTGACGACATTGATATTAGAAATTTCACACTCAGAAGTCTGCGCAGCAAGATTGGACTTGTCACGCAGGAACCAATAATTTTTTCTGATACTGTAAGGAACAATATCTGTTTTGGCAGCGAGAATTTTACTGAAGAAGATTTTCAGAGAGCAGTATCCATAAGCAGGGTTGCGGAATTTGTGCATAAGCTGAAGGATGGATATGAAACCGTTGTTGGTGAAAGAGGCCACACACTTTCTGGCGGGCAGAAACAGTTGATATGTCTTGCCAGGGCTATTTTGAAAAACCCTCCAATACTTGCATTTGACGAGGTAACAGCATCCCTTGATAGCCAGTCAGAAAAAATACTTCATCAGGCACTTGAAAGCGTGATGCAGAATCGCACCGTGATTTTTGTTGCACATCGCCTCACAACTGTGAAGAATATGGATAAGATTGTTGTGCTGAAAGACGGCAGGATTGAGGAAATCGGAACGCATAGCCAGCTTCTTGAAAAAAACGGATTCTACGCCAGGCTGTGGTCATACCAGCATCAAGGATGACTGTTCATTTCTGCCCATAGCCACCGCCATGGTACCTTTTGTACCATTTTTCTATCTCAGGCAAGGTCATTGGTTCAACATTTATGCCTTTTGCCTGTCCCATAAGAATAGCAAACAGATTTATCTTCGCAAAATATTCTACCATTAAAGCAGCAAAAACCGCCTTTTCGGGTGAAGCATCAAAACTGAATACGCCATGTTTTCCGAGAATAACCGCGGGACATCCGTTTCTTTTGTGTTTCAGAATTTCTCTTCCGATTCCATCAGCCCTGTTATCAACATAATCAGTAATAGGTATTTCCCCGCCAAAAACATCTGCCTGACCAGTGCTCAAACATGGTACGGGAATTCCGGCGGCAGCGAAAGCAGTTGCATAGGGAGAATGGGTATGGACAACCCCGCAAACATCCTTCATATGAGCATAGATGAAGGCGTGATGAACCCAATCAACAGACGGTTTCAACTTGCCTTCTATAACATTTCCGTTGACATCAATTCCGACAATATCCGCTGGTTTCATTTTCTCATAGGGAACACCACTTGGTTTTATGTAGATAATACCCCTCCTGCGGTCCATGCCGCTTACATTGCCCTGAGTTCCAACTACAAGACCGTATTCTGGCAGAAGGAGGTTTGCCTCATACACCCGGTTTCTCATATTTTTCATACTAAGTCCTTTACAATCTGTTCCTGAAGTTTCAGATAAGAAAGCGCAAAAAACAATTCTCCGTCAAGTTTTTCTTCTGGTATTCTACCTGTTCGCGCATTATAAGGGGATGCACCTTTTGGAAGTGGTTCAAGGGAAACCACTCCTGTATAATTAGTGTCGTATAAACTGCGTATGATATGTCTCCAGTTCATTGTGCCGCGGCCCGGTGCTTCCCGGGTATTGTCTGCAGCATGAAGATGATAAAGCCATCTGCCAGTGGCACGCCTGATTGCTTCAGGTATTCCATCTGCTTCTTCTATTTGCATGTGAAATGTATCTCCCATTATTTTCACAAAAGGATTGTTAATCTCCTTTGCCATTTTTTGTTTTGAAGTGAAAAACTCAGGCCTTCCTACAAGTCCAGGAACAACAAGCACACTTCTTGCATTTGTTGCCACAGCAAGGTCAATACATCTTTCTATGTAATGGATTGCCTTTTTTCTTTGTTCTTCTTCAGGATGAGCAAGTGCCCTTAAATCATGTTTATCTGGTCCAGGAAACATGCCGCAGATTGAGCATATTTTGATGCCTGAACTGGATGCAAGTTCTTTGATTTTTCTGCCATCGTAGATATCTGGTTCTCCGACAAGTTCTATTCCATCATAGCCAATCCGGGAAACTCTTTCAATTATCCTTTCAATCCTGCAGTCCCCGAAAATCCAGCTGTTAACAAAGTACTGTAATGCCATATTTCCTCCATTTATTTTTTGTTCCATACCGGCTCAAAAGCAATGCTGTTCAGCCAGTATTTTACAGGTTCCTTTACCGAAATGACAAGTTCATATCCCTCAATATCCTCATTGTTCCAGGGGCACTTCAATTCAATGAATTTCCATGAGTTTTTGACTTCTACCGACTCTGTGAAAACCGGCACAGAAGACTGAACATCATTACCACTCAACAACCCGACAACAACCGACCCTAAATCAGGATATTCAATGCCTTTAACAGTAAAGGTAATCTCTGTTTTTTTCTCAGACCTCACCCACAGTTTAAGGATATGTGAATGTTCCGGAACATGATGGATCTTAAGTCTTACCTGATGCCTTTTCATAGATGGAGGATTTACTCTTAATGAACTGAGATTGTTTCTTTTTACCTCATGGTCAACCGTGTATTCTGATATTCCCATCCTTGTAAAATTTTTTTGTGTCTCATCATCAGGAATCTTCCACTGGAAAAGATTGAACCTTTTTGAATGGTATGCTTTTCTTATGCCGTAATCAGATGCTTTTATTCCGACAGGCACAGTGGACACAAGCACATTGTTTTCATCTATGATATTTCCGTAAACAAGCATCTCAATATCCGGCTCAACGACAGGAATTACAGCGATTGCGGTATTGCCGTTCAGTGTTGCTGGAAAGATCAGATGATTTCTGTGTATCCACCATCTCCACGGAGAAATCTTTCCATAGCTTATGACAAGTTCTGCTTTTTTCACCTTGTTTTCGCCTGAGAATGACCACTCAGCATAAATCCTGTTATTCTTTTTCAGAATATTCAGCGAAGAAACATCATTGTACGGCTTTCTCGTGTGTTTAAGGTACACATCAAACCAGGAAAACAATTCTTCGTCAACCTCCTCCGGAAAACCGTGTTCCCATAAAGGAACAATGGCAATCCTTTTTTCACCAATTGAATCCTGATATGTTTTCACCATTGAATTTGTGTAAAACCAGTTGTCATTAGCAGCAACGCCCCACAGGAATGAAACCTTTCTGTATTTGAGTCTCAGTGCAGGGTCAATTGTTTTGCTCCATACTTCAACATCCTTCATTGTTTCAAGCCGGGTGAACTGTGGAATATGTGTCCCGAGAGCCATGTTTCCACCAGCAAAAAATGCTATACCGCACTTTATTCTCGGATCAGCACCAGCAATAAGGGTTGAGAAAAATCCACCGTATGAAGAACCGCCGATACCGATTTTATCAGGATCAACCTGAGGTATCGTGGATAGATAGGTAATTGCCCTCATCTGCGCAATAGCATAATGCGTCATGTTTCCATTTTCAGGGTTTTCTGTGTCAAATTTAGTACCAGGGTTTCAGATTGAGTGTGGAAGCGTGATACACATACAGACATATCCCCTTTTTGCGAATAATTCAGGCATCCCGGTATTTGCGGGCGACATTCCTGACTGACTCCAGAATATGCAGGGAAGTTTGTTTGCGCCTTCAGGAAATCCGACAATTCCATAAATCCGCACTGGTTTTCCCTGATATATTTCACCTGTAAATTCAACCTCCTGAATGATGATATTTTCCTTTTTTGTTGTGCTTAAGATTCTTGCCTCAAGAGGGTCATTAACAATTGAATTCAGATTGAAGATCGGCTCAACAAAATCGCTTCCTGCAAAAAGAGTGATACTGGTCAGAATAAGGAGCGACATAATCTTTTTCATTTCTTTATCCAGTAATCATGATATTTTTCAAACGCCTCAATAACTGCGGCAATATTCTCAACTGGCGTACCGGGATATGCGCCAAATTGCATAAACAATCCGCCATTTTTTGAACCAAGTTTTTTCACACAGTTGAGGATGTGCTGGTCAACATCTTCGGGGGTACCGAAGTATGTAATATTCTGTCTGTCAATGTCAAGGTCTATACAGATTTTTCCTTTCAGAATTCTGGCAATATTATCAATCCCATTTACAACATCCTGCGGATTGAGCATACTGAGCCCGCACTCCATCAAATCCTCCATTATATCAACAACCCACCCATCTGTATGAAGTGCTGCATGAACATTATTTTCCCTGCAAAGCATAAAAAATTTCTTATAGGATGGTTTTATATATTTTCTCCACGCAGAAGGACTGATTGGTAGTGTGTTCTGAAGACCAAGGTCATCTCCAAAGCCTATCATATCAACACCGGTTGAGATCCATCTTTTCACAACCTCAAGCCAGTAATCTTCTATAATTCCTATCAGGCGGTAGAGATTTGGATTGTCTTCGGCAAAGTCAACCATTGCATTCTCATAACCCCGAAGATATGTCAGAAGCAAAAAGAAAAAACCGTGGTCAAGGCCACCTCCAGCAAGAATTCCTTTTTCTTTTGTTTCCCTGACTTCCTTTTTTACCCTTTCCCAGTCAGTATACTTCTCAGGATCCGGTGCAGTATATGCGTCAAGTTTTGACCAGTCATCAAGCGGATGTTCAATAACCTGACCATCAAGGTAATCAAGTGGATAAATCCACAGGCACCCCCATTTGTCCCTTATTTTGTTGCCTGCACGCCGCGTTTCATCTTTCCCGGCAAAAACCTTTACATGAGGACATCTTGCTTTTATCTTTTCAAAAAAGTCAATATTCTTCTCCCATACAGTCCATGCAATTGAGACCCTTGAAAATATTTCACCATCCCCTTTTAGCTCAATACATTTCAACATCCGTTGTCTCTCTGTCATAGTCCCCC
>DYKA01000006.1 GCA_020722805.1 Vermiphilus sp. | reverse complement strand
GCAAATAGAGGTTAACGGAGGCGATAACTGAATGCCTATTATGCGCATTTTACCCTGCCTTAAAGTAAGATAACTCCATTACAGACAAATACTTATTGAGGTATAATACAGAGAAGTGGTAAAAAAGGAGGTAGCCAGAATGTTTGTAGAAGAGATAAAAAGCAAAAAAGGTAATACTGTTTACGTTTCCACATTAATCCGAAGAACCTATCGGCATAAGGGCAAAGTAAAACATGAGACATTATCCAATATCTGAACTTTGGCAAATTTGGTCTTTTTACTTTGCAACAGCATAGTTTAATCTAAGATATTCGGCAAGTTTCCGTTGTCGTGGAGACATTCTGCTAAGTGTGATGTAATCTTTGGGATGAGCAGGTGTGGGTCAAGTCCAATTTCTTCTGGAAAAAGATTTCTTTTGTAAGATATCCCTATCGGTTTTAACTAATCTTTTTCTAAAAACCTGTTTTTATCCCTTATAATTCATAGACTCCAACTTTTCTCCTAAAACTCTCTTTTTCTCTGTTTTTTTATCACCCACTGGTTCAAATTTATTCAACATTTAATCACAATAGCAAAATTAAGTCAAATTTTTCGGCTCTTCTCCAAAAATAGTGGTTAGTATATACAGTACATAATTCTTTGCAATATTGTCATTGAAAGGCATCTGTCAATCTTCTATAATGTTCTAAACGACAGAAACATTTGTCAATTATAAAGTAAAAGGAGGTAATAACAGATGCCTGATAATATTATAGCAGAATGTCTCAATTTGCCAGGTGTAAAATTTGCCGATGCTCAAATTCAGGATGGTATAGCAGAAATAAAGATAGCAAGGAGGTCAGAACTTGGCTTTGCCTGTTCCAACTGCGGTCAAAGAACATATTTTACCTGGGACTCCAACCAGGTAAGAATAAGAGACCTGTCGGTCTTTGATAAGAAAAAGGTCTATCTGATACTGTATAAGTACAGGATTAGATGTCCTTCTTGCGGGGTCAGGGTAGAGAAGCGGGATTTATTGATGTGAATATAGACGTATGTGGACAAGCCTTCGGCTAGCCCACATACTTGGACAGACCTTCGGTCAGCCCACAATCTTCACATCAACTACTACGACTATTTCATAAAATCTTAGGTCTATGAAAAACTATTATCCTATACCACTATTTTTGGAGAAGAGCCGAAAATGGAAACATGCATTTAATAACTTTGACACAGCACTCAAACTCAAACCCTATTATGTTGACGCTTTGAAAAACAGGGCAATTGCCTATATTTTGAACAACAGGTTTGATGAAGCCATCAGAGATCTTTCTTCTGCAATAGACATACATCCACGAAATGGCGAACTTTACAACTACAGGGCAACAGCATTTCTTCTTGAAGGGAAAAAAGATAATGCTGTGAAGGACGCTCTCATTGCAAAAAATCTCGGCTTCAAAATAGATGCATCACTTGAAAAAATACTTCAGGAAAAAGGAGCAAGGCAATGAATACTATCTTACGGTTGCAGCAAGTTTGAATATGGGAAGGTATATCGCAAGAACAACTGTTCCCACAATTACTCCAAGTCCTATGATTAAAATCGGCTCAAGAATTGATGAAAGGATGTTAAGGGTTAAATCTACCTCATCCCTGAAGAATTTTGAAACTCTTGTTAACATGTCGTCTGTCTTGCCTGTTTCCTCTCCCACAACAACCATCCTGACCATCATGGATGGAAAAATTCTGTACTTTCTCATTTCAGAACCGAGCAGTTCCCCTTTAATAACACCAGCTCTTATCCTTTCTATATACTGCTGAAGAATAGCATTTCCTGTTGTTTTTGCAACTATATCAAGAGCCGCAATGATACTCACGCCGCCCTGCAGAAGTGTGGCAAGAGAACGCGAAAATCTTGCAAGGCTCACCTTTAGAAAAAGGTTTCCCAGAACAGGCATTCTCAGTTTCATACTATCAATTCTCCTGCATCCGTCAGGCGTCTTTCTATACCATGAGAAAAAAATCGCAAGAAGAATCAGACCGAGTAACAAAAATGGGAAAAACTTCAATGAGAACCTGCTTATCTGAAGAATAATCCTGGTAAAAAGTGGAAGCTGTGCGCCAAAACTTTCAAAAATTTCCTGAAATTTTGGGACAAGATAAAGAAAAACAAAGGAAACAACTGCCGCAAAAAATGCAAGAATGACTGCCGGATAGCTTACTGCCTGCCTGACCTTGCGCAGCAGGGTTAACTGGTCTTCAAGTTCAGAAGAAAGGTCTTTTAGAACTTCCACAAGGTTCCCACTTTCCTCACCAGAAACGACAAGCGCAACATAAAGAGAACTGAAAACCTTCGGATACTTTGACAACGCCTGAGAAAAACTGCTCCCTTCTCTTATTTCACTGCATATGTCTGAAAGGACGTTTGAGAAAAAACGGTTGGGTGTTTGCGAGGCAAGGTCTCCTACAGCATCAAGAATCGGAATTCCTGCCTCAAGCATTGTTGAAAGCTGCCTGGAAAAAAGAGCCATATCAGGAAGTGAAACCTTTCCGCGAAAACTTTTCTTTTTCTTCTCTGTTATGGCAACAAGAGTTCCCTTTTCACTAACAAGCCGTACCTCCACAGGAAGTAACTGCTGACGTCTCAAAACACTGATAACAGCCGTGTTTGATTCTGCCTCCACCATTCCTTCACGGCGATTCCCTGCAGAATCCCGGGCTACATAAAAATATTTGGACATTAGAGAACAAGAGTTGATGAAAATGCTTCACGAATTGTTGTAATACCGTTCATCGCTTTTCTTACGGCTGCATCCCTCAGTGTTATCATTCCCTGCTGTCTGGCAAAATCCCTGATTTCATCATCAGAAGCTCTTTCAACTATCATTTTTCTTATCGGCTTTGTAATGGTTAAAAGTTCATATACAGCTATTCGGCCTCTATAACCGGTACCATTGCACTCATCGCATCCTCTACCACGAAACAGTACAACATCCCTGTCTAGAGAAACACCTTGCTTTTTAAGGAATTCTTCTGCTTCAGAATCCTCCTCTTTGCAATTCTGGCATATTTTTCTTACGAGACGCTGTGCAAGGATGATATTCAAAGAATCTGCAAGAAGATATGACTCAACACCCATATATGAAAGCCGTGTTATTGAAGAAACAGTATCATTCGTATGAAGGGTTGAAATAACAAGGTGTCCTGTCAATGAGGCCTGAACAGCAATCTGGGCTGTTTCGAGGTCGCGGATTTCACCAATCATGATAACATCTGGGTCCTGTCTTAACAGTGTTCTTAAAACAGCAGGAAAAGTCAGGCCAATCTTCGGCTTGACCTGCACCTGGTTGATGCCGGGTATGGCATATTCAACGGGGTCTTCAATTGTGACAATATTTATTTCAGGAGAATTTATAAAGTTCAAACCAGCATATAATGTGGTTGTTTTTCCACTTCCTGTCGGTCCTGTCACAATAATCATTCCATATGGTTTTGCAAGTGCTTCCTTAAAGGTTTTTAGGTCCTCTGGTTCAAAACCAAGCTGTTCCATACCAAGAAGTATCGTTTCTCTGGCCAGAAGTCGCATAACAACCTTTTCACCGAAAACAGTCGGAAGGGTTGACAATCTCACATCAAGTTCTTTTGTTCCAACAAGTATTCTTATGCGTCCGTCCTGAGGTAATCTTCTTTCTCCTATGTCAAGGTTTGACATAATCTTTAGCCGCGTCACAATACCAGGATATGCGCTTTTTGGGGGCGATTGAACAGGTTGAAGTACGCCATCTATCCTGAACCGAAGGGATACGCCATCCTGCATTGGCTCAAGATGAATATCTGTCGCTCTTTTTTCAACTGCCTGAAGAAAAGTCGTATTAACAAACTTAACAATTGGGGCGTCTTCTGCTGCAATCTTCAACTGGTTTACATCAACATTTTCTTCTACCTGTTCTTCAACATCTTCAAGGGCAGCAATTGTTTCTGTTAGATTCCCTGTATCAATGTAAAAACGTTCAATCCTGTCAAGAATTTCCTTTTCTTCAGCACGTACCACCTTTATTCTCCTGCTTGTTATCCTTTTGATTGTATCAATAGCAACAATATCTGTTGGGTCTTTCATCGCAACAACAAGGACATCATCAGAAAGGGTTATTGGCAGAACCACATACCTGCGTGCAATTGCCTCTGGAATAAGGCGGACTATCTCGGGTTTTATCCCCTTGACCTTTGACAGATGTATGAAATCGGCTTTTTTCTGTTCAGTAAGACATTCAAGCAGAGTTTCCTTTGAAACATATCCGTTTTCAACAAGAATCTCGCCGAGGAATTTTTTTGTGTCCTTCTGCCGGGCAAGTGCTTCTTCAAGTTGCTCCTGGGTGATTATTCCCTTCATCAATAAAAGCTGGCCGAGTTCGTATCTCTCCATGGATACCTCTTTTCAATATCTTAAAAAAGTGTATCATTTATTTATAGATGCTTCAAATCAAGGAGACATTTCCATGGACGCAAAGAAAAAAGAGGAAATAAAAGAAAAGATTGAGAAACTGTACAGAGACATTGCCCGCTACGATGAAAAGTATTACATAGAAAACAACCCTGAAATCAGCGACGAAGAATACGACAGACTGATTCATGAACTTGCATTACTTGAAAAGCAATATCCAGAGTTTGCGAGAGAGGACTCACCCACAAAAAGGGTAGGTGGCAAACCAATAGAAGCATTCAAATCAGTAAGCCACAGGGTGCCAATGCTCAGTATTGACAACACTTATAGTGATGAAGAAATAAGAGAGTTTGACCGCAGGATTAAGAGATTGCTCGGCAGACCCTCTGAATATTTTCTTGAATTGAAAATTGATGGCGTCGCGGTTTCACTGATTTACGAAAATGGCGTACTGACCACAGGTGCAACCAGAGGAGACGGTTTTATTGGAGATGACATCACTGAAAACATAAAAACCATAAGGGACATTCCGCTGTCTGTTTCAGTCAGAGAGAAATTTGAGGTTCGGGGCGAGATATACATGCCAAAACAGGACTTTGAAAGATTAAACAGAGACAAAACAAAAAACAATGAAGAGCCATTTGCCAATCCAAGAAATGCAGCAGCAGGTTCACTGAAATTGTTGAATCCAAAAGAGGTTTCGAGAAGACGGCTTAGATTTTTTGCCTATGCCGGCTTCTTTCAAAAGAATCCTCCCACGCAGGATAAACTTTTAACCTTTATTGAAACACTTGGATTTGCTGTAAACACACACAGGAAATTAGCGGTGGATGTGGATCAGGTTATTGAATTCTGCCACAGCTGGGAAACAAAGAGAAACCAGCTTCCGTACGCGATTGATGGCATAGTGATAAAAGTAAATAATTTAAGAGACCAGGAAATACTGGGAGCAACATCAAAAAGTCCACGATGGGTGGTTGCATATAAGTTTCCGGCAGAACAAGCCACAACAGTAGTAAAGGATGTCGTAATACAGGTTGGAAGAACTGGCATACTAACTCCTGTGGCAATTCTTGAACCGGTCCACCTGTCAGGTACAACAGTAAGCAAAGCAACACTTCATAACTTTGACGAAATAAAAAGGCTTGATGTCAGAATCGGAGACAGGGTATTTGTTGAAAAAGCAGGTGAGATTATACCAAAGGTCATCAAGGTCGTTAAGGATGTGCGAACAGGAAATGAACAATCAATCCATCCGCCTGATGTATGCCCTGTCTGTCACAGCGCCGTTGTAAAAGATCAGGATGAGGTGGCATATAGATGTCCCAATGTCAGCTGTCCCGCACAGATAAAAGAGAGAATACTTCACTTTGCAAGCCGCAGGGCAATGAATATACAGGGATTGGGTGAAAGGATTGTTGATATGCTTGTTGACAGAGGTCTTGTGAGTGATTTTGCAGACCTTTACTCATTAAAGCCCCAGCAACTTGAGAATATTGAAAGAATGGGAAAGGTTTCCAGTCGGAAACTGGTAGAAAATATTCAGATGTCCAAAAATGCAAGCCTTGCAAACCTTATTTACGCCCTTGGAATAAGACACATCGGGGAAAGAGCAAGTGAAATTCTTGCTGAAAACTTCGCTTCCATTGAGGAAATTCAAAATGCAGACCAGCAGGTGATAGCAGAAATTCCTGAAATCGGTCAGGTCGCAGCAGGTAGCATAAGGAATTTTTTCTCCAATGTTCATAATCTTCAATTAATCCGCAAACTTAAAGAAGCGGGGGTTGCCCTGGAACAAAAAAAACCAGTAAAGAAATCAGGTAAACTCGCAGGTCTGAGATTTGTAATCACGGGCACATTGAAAAACTTCTCAAGGGAAGAAATGTCAACTGAGTTGAAAAAACATGGGGCCAGGGTATCCGACAACGTATCAAAAGAAACAGATTATCTTATAGTCGGTGATAATCCCGGATCAAAACTGGAAAAAGCAAAAAAATTCAACGTCAGGATAATATCAGAAGAAGAAATATTAAAAATGATAAATGATTGAAAGGAAATAAATTATGAACTTAAGAAATTCAAAAGTTAATATCTCACGGCTTGTTGTGGGACATCTTCAGACAAACTGTTACATCATATCTACAGAAAATAAAAACGGAGTCATCATAGACCCCGGAGATGAATTAGAAAAAATTATCAGCTATGTGGAAAAACAGAAACTCAATGTGAGATACATAATCAACACTCATGGCCACTGCGACCACACAGGCGCCAATAATATAAAAAACAGACTCAAACCCGTCCCGCTTCTTGGAATTCACTGGAAGGACGAACCCTATCTTACCAACGCATCTCTGAATCTCTCAGAAATTTCTGGAATAGACTCTGTCCCCGTAAAACCCGACATTCATTTGGAGGATAATCAGACCATAATGATTGACGAAACCATTTCACTTCTTGTAATACACACTCCAGGACATACGCCCGGCAGCATAAGCGTGAAACTGAACAATTATCTTTTTTCAGGAGACCTTATTTTTTTTCAGGGCATCGGAAGGACGGACCTGCCGGGTGGTAGTGAAGAATTAATGTTGAGGTCATTAAGGAAAATCTGTTTTCTTGACAAAAAAACACTGATACTTCCTGGGCACGGGCCTGAAACGACTCTGGAAAATGAGATAGAGACGAACCCCTTTCTTGTTTTTTCGGAGCAAATATGACCGGCGATGAAATGAAACATATAATTGATGAATTCCTGTTGTTTTTATCTGTGGAGAAGAATCTTTCAAAAAACACACTGAAATCATACGAAAAAGACCTGCAAAGGTTTCGTAAATTTCTTTTAATCAATAAGATTCCCCTCAAATATATAAAACCCGGGAACCTTACAGAATTTACGGTATTTTTAAAAAAGAAAAAACTTGCTGCCTCCACAATCGCGAGGAATATATCCTCAATTCGCGGTATGTACAGGTACCTCGCCAGCAAGAATGAAGTGAATCCTGCTGTCGTCGATCTCTTTGAGAGTCCAAAGATTGAAAGGAAAATCCCGGATGTTCTTGAAAAACAGGATATTGACAGAATAATGGCATCAAGGGTTTCACAGAGGAAAAATCTCATGGTCAGGAACAGGACAATCATTGGTTTGCTCGCTGTCACTGGATTGAGGATATCAGAACTTTCTGCACTGAAAAAGGAAAATATCAACCTGAAGGAAAGATATATCAGGGTAGTGGGAAAGGGAAACAGAGAAAGAATAGTTTTTTTCCCGGAAGATATTGTTCCTTTTCTCCGCAAGTGCTGCGAGATGCCAGGTGAATTTATATTCAGCACAAAAAAGGGCAAACCCCTTACACGGCAGAACCTGTGGAAAATAGTCAGAGGTGCAGGAAAAGCAGCAGGCCTTCCCGTTAACATCAGACCTCATATGTTAAGACACACATTTGCCACACAGATGCTTGAATCAGGCATGGACATCAGAATAATTCAAGAACTGCTCGGCCACAAAAGTATAAGCACCACCAAGATTTATACCCAGGTATCAAGAAAACAATTGAAAAGTGCCCATAAAAAATTTCATCCCAGGCCATAGAAACAAAAAAGTTGACACATTGAAAATGACATGTAATAATAAAATCAAGAAACTTTTATAAAAAAAGGAGGATGAATGGGAGCATTAATCGGAGGGATTATTGCGGTAATAGTTGGCATTGCTGGAATTGTTAAGTGGTGGACACTTTTTGTAAAGGGACTTCAGGCAGCAGTCCCATTTTTCATTCTACTTGTCGGGGTCATAGCAATTGCCGCAGGAATAAGCGACATAAAAGATAGAATTGAAGAGCAAAAAGAAAAGGCAAAGATGAAAGCCGAAAAACCTCAGTCAGAACAACCGCAAAAGTGAGAAATTTTCTTATAAAAGGGGACTTCTGGTGAAGTCCCTTTTTTTATTTTTCCGTAACAAAATTTACAATTCTACCCGGCACATAAATCTGTTTAACAACACGCCTGCCTGAGATAAATCTTAAAACAGAATCCAGTTTGAGTGCCTTTTCCAGAACCATTTTAGAATCCTCTTTATCTCCAACAACAATTGTTCCACGAAGTTTACCATCAACCTGAACAGGAACAGTAATCATCTTTTCAGTAACAAGCACTTTTTCAAATCCTGGCCACTCAGCGTCAAAAACCGTTTCAGAATGTTCCAGAACTTCGCACCAGAGTTCTTCAGCAAAATGTGGCACAAAAGGAGAAAGAAGTATAACAAACTTTTCAATATCCTGCCTGGAAAAACAGGCACTGCCAGGTATATCCTTTACAAATTCCATAAAGGCACTGATTGCTGTATTGAGTTTGAAATCCTCAACCCTTTCGGTAATCTTTTTTATCAGTTGGTGCAGTTTCTTCTTTGAAGACTCATCTGTTTCGGCAAAACCCTTTTCTACCTGCTCAACAACAAAGTTCCATGCCTTTTTCAAAAACCTGAAACATCCTTCAATACCACTGTCATTCCATTCTGAATCAACCTCTGGTGGGCCAATAAACAACTCATAAAGCCGCACTGTATCAGTACCGTACTTTTTAACAAGGGGATCCGGATTAACAACATTTCCTTTTGACTTTGACATCTTTTCAAGTTTGCCGGTTTTTTCACTGAATTTCGTCACCATTCCCTGATTGAACAATTTCAAAAACGGCTCATCAAAATCAATCGCGCCAATATCATAAAGAAATTTTGTGAAAAATCTTGCATAAAGCAGATGAAGTATCGCATGTTCCACTCCTCCGATATAACAATCAACAGGCAACCATCTGTTAGTGATGTTTCTATCAAAGGGTGCTGTTTCAAGATCCGGGGTTGGATATCTCAAAAAGTACCAGGAAGAACCAGCCCACTGTGGCATTGTATCTGTTTCTCTTTCAGCATGACCTCCGCATTTAGGACAGGTTGTATTTACAAATTTCTTTATTGCTGCAAGAGGGGATTTTCCGGTACCTGCAGGTTTGTATGACTCAACATCAGGCAGAACAACAGGAAGGTCTTTTTCATCAACAGGAACAGTGCCGCACTTTTCGCAGTAAACTATTGGAATTGGCTCGCCCCAGTATCTCTGCCTTGAAAAAACCCAATCCCTCAATCTGTAAGTTGTCTTAAAAGAACCCTTGTTTATGTCCTGAAGCCATTCGGTTATAGAAATTTTTGCCTGTTCTGAATTCATTCCATCAAATCTTCCGGAATTTATGAGAATACCGGAACCTTCATAGGCACATGCAAGAGAGCCATCTGAATTTCTTGATGCATTCTCACTATAAATAACCTCAATAATCGGAAGTCCAAATTTTTTCGCAAACTCAAAATCTCTCTGGTCATGAGCTGGCACAGACATAATGGCACCTGAACCATAATGTGCAAGTACGTAATCAGCTATCCATACAGGAATCTTTCTGCCATTTACAGGATTAATTGCATATGCCCCTGTAAAAACGCCTGTCTTTTCGCGTGCCAGATTTGTTCTTTCAAGGTCAGACTTATTCACTGCTTCCTCAACATATCTTTTCACCTCTGACATATACTTAGGCTGGGTAATCTCAAAGACAAGCGGATGTTCAGGAGCAAGCACAACATATGTTGCACCAAATAGTGTATCAGGTCTTGTGGTAAATACTTCCAGTTCCGTATTTGATTTGTTGTCAAGCGTGAATATTATACTTGCACCTTCACTCCTGCCAATCCAGTTCTGCTGCATTACTTTCACTTTCTCCGGCCAGTCAAGTTGCTTAATGTCTGCAAGCAGTCTTTCAGCATATGCGGTAATTCTCAACATCCACTGCATTAATTTTTTCTTTTCCACTGGAGTGCCACACCTTTCACAGTTTCCACCGATGACCTCTTCGTTTGCAAGACCTGTTTTGCATGCAGGACACCAGTTTATAGGCATTTCGGCTCTGTATGCAAGGTTTCTGTGATACATCTGAAGAAAAATCCATTGAGTCCATCTGTAGTATTCAGGGGCACTTGTATTAATCTCCTTGCTCCAGTCATACATTGCACCAATTTCTTTCAACTGACGGCGGATATTGTCGATATTTTTCCTTGTGCTAATCTTGGGATGAATTCCTTTTTTTATTGCATCGTTTTCAGCGGGCAGACCGAAAGAGTCCCACCCCATAGGGTGAAGAACATGATACCCGTTAAGCCGTTTATAGCGTGCCCAGACATCAGAAAGTACATATCCTCTCCAGTGTCCAACGTGAAGCCCTGAACCAGATGGGTATGGAAACATATCAAGGCAGTAATACTTTTTCTTTTTCGTATTAATATCAGTACGATTTACCCCCTTTTCTTCCCATATTCTGCGCCACTTTTTCTCAATCAGCACCGGTTCATATTTTCTCTTTGATTTCTTTTCCATTTTCGTCCCCATGAAAATCTATTTATCTAATAAATATACTCCAATAACGAATATTTTTCAATTCAAAATTCTGTAAACACAGATATGCTTCTGTTTCAGGATGTTTCTTTACAAGTATGTTGACACTGATATAATATATAAAAAATAAATTTTACTGCGGAGGAAAAAATGAAAAGGCTGAAGGTAGGAATTATAGGTGCAGGTGGAATTTCTCATTATCATATAGAAGCATTCAAGAAAATACTTGAGATAGATGTTGTTGCCATCAGTGACCCTAATGAAACAAAACTTTCATTTGTTGCTGAGAAATTTGGCATTTTGAAAAGATTTGTAAACTGGGAGAATATTATAGAAGAACAACTTGACATCATCAGCATATGTTCCCCGAATGCATTTCATGCACAGCAGGCCATCGCAGCACTCAAATCAGGCAAGCATGTAATATGCGAAAAACCAGTTGCAATGAATACTGAAGAAGCAAAATCCATCATTGAAACAGCAAAACAGGTAAACAATAAGTTTATGGTTGCATTCTGCCACAGGTTTGCACCTCATAGCCAGTTCATAAAAAAGATGATTGACGGCGGTCAGATGGGAGAAGTGTACTTTGCGAAAGCATCGTGCCTGAGACGCAGGGGCATTCCTGGACTTGGAACATGGTTCACCACAAAAAAACTTGCAGGAGGAGGACCCCTCATAGACATTGGCGTTCACATACTTGACCTTGCAGTTTATCTTATGGGATGTCCTGAACCACAGCTTGTTGTTGGCGTAACCTACAATAAATTCAAAAACCAGGCAGTTGACGGTGGATGGCCTCCTGTCTGGAGCAGGGTAGGGGACAGGCCAACAGGTACCTTTGATGTGGAAGACCTTGCTGCGGGATTTATAAAATTCAAGAATAACATCACCCTTTTTCTTGAAGCAAGCTGGGCAGGAAATTCAGAATCTGGCTTAAAGATTGCCCTCATGGGAACAAAGTATGGGGTTCAGTACTGGACAGAAGCAAAACCGCCTCTCAAGATTTATGGAGATATAAATGGCGTGGTTACTGACGCAACCGCCGAATTTCCTTCTGTAAATGTTTACCAGGCAGAAATAGAGCACTTTGTAAATTGCGTTAGAAACAATACCCAGCCCATTACCACTCCAGAAGAAATTCTGACTGTTGTGAAAATTATTGAAGGTATTTACAGGTCCGCTGAAACAGGAAAACCTGTAGAAATATCATGAAAAAATCCGGTCTTGTCCTGGTTTTTACCGGCGACGGTAAAGGGAAAACAACTGCGGCAATAGGATCTGCAGTGAGAATGACAGGATGGGGAAAAAGGGTTGTGTACTGCACATTTTTCAAAAACTCCCTGTCCGGGGAAATGAAAGTATTGAAAAATTTGAAAAACTGCAAGCTTTTCATGTTCTGTCGCAAGCATCCTGCATTCTCACGCAAAGATATAAAAAGAAAAGAATTTGAAGAATTTTTTGCATCTGAGTGGACCAATTTCCGGGAAGCATTCAGAAAAATCAAAAACTGCGACCTTCTCATTATGGATGAAATCCTGATAGCAGTGAGAGACAGGTTTATTAAAGAAAAAGAAATTATTTCCTTCGTTAAACAGGCGCAACAACAAGTTCCCGGTTTAAATATAATTCTTACAGGCAGGGGTATGTCAGAGTCAATCTCAGATATTGCGGATATTATCACTGAAATGAAATGTATAAAACATCCGTACCCGAATGTCAGGGCAATAAGAGGAATTGAATATTGAGATGAAACAGATTGGAAACAGACAGAATATTTTTCTTCTAAAATTCAGGGGGAAAAAGCATGCAGGATACAAAACTTATAGACTTGATCAAAAAAAGAAGAAGCATCAGGTCTTTTCAGAAAAGAGAAGTTCCGGACCATAAATGAGATCATTGATTGTGCACGCCTTGCACCAACAGCAAGAAATCTGCAACCCTGGAAGTTTGTTGTAGTAAAAAATAGGGATACCCTCCAAAGAATATCCGATGCCACAGATTATGGAAAATTCTTAAAGGATGCTGCATTCTGCATCCTGGTTTTCTGCCATGACACGAAATATTATCTGGAGGACGGTTGTGCTGCAACAGAAAATATTCTCCTTGCAGCATGCGCTTTCGGACTTGGAAGCTGCTGGATTGCCGGTGACAAAAAAACCTATGCGGCAAGAATCTCCAGTATTGTTGACGCACCGGATGGATGGAAACTTGTGTCAATTATTGCCCTGGGTTATCCGGCAGAAACACCGAATCCACCAAAAAAATCGCTTGATGAAGTTATAAAGTGGGAACACTGGTGAAATTGACGAGTATGCCTTTTTTTATTACAATAACAGCAAACCCCTTACTGATATCGGACTTGCACTGATGGAGGCAATATGTTGAAAATAAATGCCTGGAAATCATGGAAGGAGAAAGAAAAGGAAAAAGTTTTCAGTTTCGCTGAAGAATATAGAAATTTTATATCAGAGAACAAAACAGAGCGAAAATTCGTGGATGCTTCTGTGGAACTCGCCAAAAAAGCCGGTTTCAAGAATATTTCAACAATGAAAAAAATTGAGGCAGGGGACAGAATTTTCAAGGTGAACAAAAATAAACAGGTAATCTTTGGGAAAATAGGCCGTATCCCTATTGAAGAAGAAACAAGGTTTATTGTTGCACATATTGATGCCCCAAGATTGGATTTAAAACCAAACCCTGTTTATGAAGACGAGGGAATGGTATTCCTCAAGACGCGATACTACGGTGGCATCAAAAAATACCACTGGCTGACAATTCCCCTTGCACTCTATGGCACTGCTGTCATAAAGACGGGTGAGAAAAAAATAATAGAAATCGGAGATAAACCTGATGACCCTGTCTTCACGATAACCGACCTTCTTCCACATCTTTCAAAGGACCAGTTTAAGAAAACGATTGAAGAAGGCTTTCCGGGAGAAAGTCTGAATGTTGTTGCTGCAACAATCCCTTTGGATGATGATAAGGACCCTGTGAAAAAAAATCTTTTTTCAATATTGAAAGACAGGTACGGAATCAGTGAGGAAGACCTTATAAGCAGCGAATTTGAGGTGGTACCTGCGGGTCAGGCAAGGGACCTCGGTTTTGATAGAAGTCTAATCCTTGGATATGGTCAGGATGACAGGGTATGCTCATATACATGCTTCAGGGCTCTTATTGATACCAAAGAAAACGAAAGAAGCATGTTCTGCGTTCTTGTTGACCAGGAAGAAATAGGTAGTTACGGAAGCACATCAGCACAATCTGCATTTTTTCAGTTCTTCATTGAAGAACTCCTTCAGAAAACAGGGAGCAAGAAATCCTTAAGAGATGTTTACGAAAATTCAAGGGCAATATCCGCAGATGTATCTTCGTTGTTTGACCCGGGGTTTAAGGAAGCGTACGACCCAAGGAATGCTGCAAGGATACACCACGGCGTATGTGTTGAAAGAACAACCGGTGGACGGGGAAAGGCAGGCAGTACCGAACCAACAGCAGAGTATATTGCGTGGATAAGAAAGATTTTTGATGAGAATAAGATACACTGGCAGTCATCTGAACTTGGAAAAATAGAGCAGGGCGGCGGTGGAACTGTGGCAACATTTTTTGCGAGATTAAACATCCCGACCATTGATTGCGGAACAGGTGTAATATCCATGCATGCCCCATTTGAGGTTACAAGCAAAGCCGATATTTACTCAACATATCTGGCTTACAAAACATTTTACACTGCAAAATAATCCGAAAATGCGGAAAATAATCGTTAGAACCACAAAGCGAAAAGAAATGGTGGACATCACCGGAGAAGTTCAGCGGGTTCTGAAGGGGCTTTCTCTCGAAAACGGGATATGTATTCTGTTTGTTCCTCATACAACCTGTGGAATTACAATCAATGAAAACGCTGACATCTCTGTCCGGGAGGATATAACGACTTTCTTCAGCCGGATGGTGCCGGAGAATGGAAACTACCGTCATTCAGAAGGAAATTCAGACGCCCACATCCAGTCAACCTTATCTGCCCATTCAATAACGCTCATAGTTGAAAACAAAAAAATCCAGCTCGGAACATGGCAGGGTATTTTCCTTTGTGAATTTGACGGTCCAAGAACAAGAGAAATATGGCTTACATTTTTGTCCACAAATTCTGAAATTAATAAGTTATGAAGTTATAAACTAATGAAAAAAGTTAGATATTTTATATCGGACAAAGTTATTGAAATAATTTCTACAGATACGGGAAGAAAAAATGCAGACATTCCCATCAGAAAAGATGGCGAAAAATTTAATGTCCGTGGAAGTATAAAGATGATACATATCCCGGTATCAGAAAATTCCAGAAGAGAGTTTGAAAGGGCAATAAAGACAGTAACGAAACTTTCATGTGTCTCAGTTGCATTGTCAGTTCCGGATTGCAAAACTGGCAAGATATCTGTTCAGAATTCGTTCAGGACTATGATGGAAGAAATTATCTCCGCGGTGGGCCGTGGTGAAAGGTTCAGGAAAATAAGTGTAATCCTGCCGGAGAATTGCTTCAACATCTGTGAAAAAATAGCAACAGAATTGCTTGAAAGCATCACAAAAAAAACATTCAGAAATCCCTATCCAGCGGCTGACGTTATCATAAAGAAGAGCAGGGGTGTCGTACTTATATACCGAAGAAATTTCCCTCAAGGATGGGCAATACCCGGGGGATTTATCAACTATGGTGAATCCGCGGAAAATGCTGCAATGAGAGAAGCAAAAGAAGAAACCGGCCTTAAGATAAAAAATTTGAAACTCTTCGGCGTATTTTCAAAACCCGGAAGAGACCCGAGGTTTCACACTATATCAATTGTATTTACCGCCGACGGGGAGGGTGAAATATGTCCGGGCGATGATGCTTCAAAAGCAAAAATCTTTCACAGGAACGCACTTCCGGAAAATATTGCATTTGACCACAGAGAAATTCTCGAGCGGTTTTTTGACAGGAATCTAATACGGAGTAATAAGTTATGAACTTAAGAACTTCTGAAGGTAGGATATTGAGTGGAATGAGGCCTACAGGACCGCTGCATATCGGACACCTTTTCGGGGCTCTTGAGAACTGGAGAAAACTACAGGACGAGGGATACACCTGTTTTTATATGATCGCCGACTGGCACGCACTGAGTACAGAATATCAAAATCCGGAAAGCATAAGAAACAATGTTTTTGAAATAGCTGTTGATTTTCTCTCATGCGGACTTGACCCGCACAAGTCAACGATTTTCATTCAGTCAATGGTCCAGGAACACTCTGAACTAAACCTTCTTCTTTCAATGATTGTTCCGGTGTCATGGCTTGAGAGAAATCCGGTTTACAAAGAACAGATTGCCGAATTGAAGGAAAAGGACCTTCATACCTTTGGCTTTCTCGGGTATCCCGTCCTGCAGGCAGCGGATATCCTTGTATATCGCGCAGAGTTTGTCCCGATAGGAGTTGATCAACTGCCGCACCTTGAATTAACAAGAGAAATTGCCCGCAGATTCAATTTTCTTTATGGAGAATATTTCCCTGAGCCAAAAGAACTTCTCACAGAAACCCCCAAGATTCCTGGAACAGACGGAAGAAAAATGAGCAAGTCGTACGGAAATGCAATCTATTTGAATGATTCAGAAGAGAAAATTTTGGCCAAGACATCAAAGATGTTCACGGATCAGACGCGTCTTTATAAAAAAGACCCAGGACATCCTGACGAATGTGCTGTATTTGCATATAGAAAACTTGTCTCAAAAAACCATGATGACATCAGAAATAAATGCCTGAGGGCAGAAATCGGCTGTGTTGACTGCAAAAAGCAGATGGGCAGGGACCTCGTGTCATTTCTGGAACCAATAAAAAAGAAAAGAGAATATTTCTCCAGACATCACGAAGAAGTGTGGAAGATCCTTCAGGCAGGTTCAGAAAAAGCAAGAAAAGTTGCTCAACAAACAATGAAAGAGGTGCGGAAACTTATAGGAATTGAATATAAAAAATGAATAACCGGATTGAAAAACTTGCAAGGAAAAGCCTGTCTTTTATCAGCCCCTATGTACCCGGGAAACCAGTGGAACAGCTTTTCAGAGAAAAGGGATTGTCAAAAATTATAAAACTTGCTTCAAATGAAAATCCTCTTGGAGCATCTCCCTATGCTGTAAAAGCCATAAAAAACAAGGCACAAACGGTTAACAGGTATCCGGAAGGAGATGCATTTGCACTCAAGGGAAAACTATCACATCTGCTCGGTATTGATGGCCGGCAAATAGTGATAGGCAGTGGTTCAAGTGAGATAATAAGCATGACAGTTCAGGCGTTCTGCGAACCTGGCGATGAAATAGTATTTGCCTGGCCTTCGTTCATAATCTATAAGATTCTTGCACATGCTTTTGGTGCAAAACCCGTAGAGGTCGGACTCAATGCGGATTTCACCTATAACCTGGACAGTTATCTTGAAAAAATATCTAAGAAAACAAAACTGGTAATATTGTGTAATCCCAATAATCCCACGGGTTCCCATGTAAAAAAGCATGAGCTAAGAAGGTTTATTAGGAATATTCCTGAAAATGTCATAGCACTCTTTGATGAGGCGTATTTTGAATATGCAGAAGACCCTGATTTTGGAAGTGCATTCCAGTGGCTCGGAAAGGGAAATGTGATAATTGCCAGGACATTTTCAAAAATATATGGACTTGCCGGGTTAAGAATTGGATATGGTATAGCGTCAAAGGATATAATCAGGATTCTGGAGAAAATAAGACCACCTTTTAATACAACTATTCTGGCTCAGGAAGCCGCTATCGCTGCACTTGATGACCGCAATTTCGTAAGAAAATCCATTCAACACAATAAAAAAGAAAAGAAATATCTTTCTGAAAACCTGAAAAAATTAGGATTTACAGTATTTCAAAGTCAGGCAAACTTTCTCTTCTGTCAGACAGAAAAAAATGCCGCTGAAATATGTCAGAAACTTGAAGAAAACGGGATTATCGTGCGTCCCATGACAGGATTTGGGCTCAAGGAAAATTTCATAAGAATTACCGTTGGAAAATCATCAGAAAACAGGTTGCTCATAAAACAACTGGAAAAAATCTGTTAAAATTCATCCGGAGGCAAAAATGAAAAAATTGGGCGTAAATATTGACCACATAGCAACACTGAGGCAGGCAAGACGCGGAAGGTTTCCAGACCCAGTGTTTGCGGCTGGCATATGTGAAATTGCCGGCTGTGATTCAATTGTGTGCCATCTGAGAGAAGACAGAAGACACATACAGGACAGAGATGTCTATGCTTTGAAAGAGACAGTCAGACGACTGAATCTTGAAATGGCAGTGAACGAAGAAATAGTGAAAATAGCGCTGAATGTCTGCCCGGCACAGGTAACCCTTGTTCCGGAAAAAAGAGAAGAATTAACCACAGAAGGTGGTCTTGATGTCTCTGGAAATGCAAATAGAATAGCACAGGTAATTGATAGATTTCACGAAAAGGGTATCACTGTAAGTCTGTTCATTGAACCGGACCACAGACAGATTGAAGCTTCAAAGATAGCAGGAGCAGATGCCATAGAAATACATACGGGAAAATTTGCGGAATTATTTGAAAAGCATGAAGAAACTATGTGGTATCAGGAATATGAAAGAATAGCAAAATCCACAGAATACGCAATGTCAACAGGCCTCAAAGTACACGCAGGCCATGGCCTGGATTACAGAAACATACACCCGATACTTTCAATTCCCAGGATTGAAGAACTCAACATTGGCTACAGCATAATCTGTAAGGCAGTCTTTGTCGGGCTTCACAGCGCTGTAAAAGAAATGGTTTCACTGCTGAGGCAGGCAGGAAACCAGCCAGAATAAGCCGGAAAACAAAAAATAAGACAAAAAAACCAAAAAAACAGGGTTTTACTCATACCAAAGGAAAAAGGTATTTTATTTTCTTTCCACAAAGCTCCATGAAATAATCGCCTGTATTCCATAATACCACAAACAATCTCAAAAATAACACCAATGAACAGTAGTTATGCTCAGAAGAATCTAAGTGTTGGATATTCAAAATCTTATAAAATATAATGTCGCATAAGATATATTATGTAAACTTTCAATATACAGACAGTCCGGAAATTAGACAGCAATGAAAGCACTCAACCCTGGGTCAGGCAGTTAAGAATTATTATTAAGAAAATTAATACAAGTTATCTTTTATCAGTAATTTATATTTATAAATGATTCTAAGAATTAAGATTGTAATCTCATAAAGAACCACCATTATGCCTGCAATAATAATCTGTGTTATCATGTCAGTTGTCGGTGTAATAAGTGCGGCGACAACAAAACTCCCCACAATCACAGGCTTTCTGATTCTTGCAAGTGCCTCAAGGCTTAAAATTTCAGAGATTACAAGGAACGTCATAACAACAGGAACCTGAAAAACAATACTGATTCCCATAATCATCCACATAAGGAATGAAAGATAATAACCTATTGTTATCATTGGTTGCATCAAACCTGTGCCAAAGCTAAAGAGAATCCTCAGGCCTGCCGGCACTATAAAGAAATGAGCAAACAAAGCACCAGCATAAAAAAGAACCTGACTGGCTACTGTTGACCAGAGCATAACTTTTGCTTGCGTAGGTTTAAGTGCCGGTTTTACAAATAGATACAGTTGGTAAAGCATAAATGGAAACGAAAGCAGGAATCCGCAGAAAAGTGAAACCTTTATTACTGAAAAAAATGGCTCAACAGGAGAAACAAACACAATCTTTTCCTGAAGTCCGCCGAGTGGCTGCAAAATGACCTTAAGTAATTGATTCTTAAATACATAAACAAGGCAGGATGCAACAAAAAACCAGAGTAGAATCAAAAGAATTCTTTGTCTCAGCTCTTCAAGATGGTCAAGGAACGAACCATCAGTGACTGTTTTCTTCATTTTTCTTCTGATTTGTCAGGTTTTTCTTCTGTTTCTGCGCTTTTCTCAACCTCCTTCATTCCTTTTTTGAACTCAGCCAGCGCTTTCCCGAATGCCCTTCCAATCTCTGGTAATCTTCTTGCTCCAAATAAAAGCAAAACAATCAAGCCAATCAATATAAGTTCCTGCGCTCCAAGATTCATCAAACCTCCTCTGTTAAGAATTTTCAGCAGTATTTATTTTCTTTTATACGGAATCTTCTCTCTCCAGATGGACTCACCCTTATGGCTGCTTCTTCAGTGGTCACAGGACAGTTTTGCTCGCACAAACCGCAACCTACACACAATACTGGATTAACAACTGGCCTTCCATTCTCGTCTTTGTATATTGCCTGCACAGGACAGAATTCAAGGCAAATAAGACACTCCTTCTGATGTGTCCAGACAAGGCATTCTTTTCTGTTTATGTGCGCTGTGCCCATCTTTATTTTTTCATTCTCAACTTTTCTTATGGCGCCTGTAGGGCAAACCTTTGAACAACTCTGACAGCGGATGCAGCCGGCCTGTCTTGGAATTATTTCTGGTGTTGCCCAATCCCTTATTGACCTTTCAATTCTTACCGGCTTCAGGCAATGGGCAGGACATATTTTCATGCACTGACCACACCTGATACAGAACTGCGAAAACAGAGTTTCTTCCACAGAGCCAGGTGGTCTGATGATTGATATCCTTCTTGCACTCCGCAACAAAAAACCAGGCCACATAGCAGCAAAAAGCACAGCAGATATTGAAAGAATAAATTCCTTTCTATTCATCAGCGTATCTTAAAAACTTTCTCCCTTGAAAAATTGATGATTTTCCTTATGCGCAATTTTGTTCCCACAAGAGTATAAAACCATCCCAGGGGACACAAACAATAACACCATAATCTTGGTTTCAAAATGCTTGCCATTAAAATAACAGCAAAAAAAACAAGCCATATCTTCAAACCAATAAAAGCACCATTCATAATCACAAACGGATCAAAAACAAAACCCAGAAAAGGATAATAAGAAAAGCCTGCAAGCACAGCAGAGGTCAATACAAAAACTAAAGTCCAAGGTCTCATGCTTCTGAATAAGCCTTTGATCGCAGGCGAAATTTTCCAGTATTTTCTAAATGATAGAGCACAAATATAATCAATGATACCACCGAAAGGACATAGCCATGAGCAGAAAAAGTTTCCAGAAAGCATGATCAGAAACAACAAAAAAATCGCAGGAAAGAGCAAAGAAAATGACTTTGATATGATGGACATTGCAACAGCAAGAAGACCATCCATCTTAAAATATATGCTGAGGGGAAGTTTATCAGACACAGGAAAAACAGCTGCCCTTTTGAAAAGAAAGAAGAAAAAGAATATACTTGCTGCCTGGCTAATTCTTCTAACGAAAATTTTTCTTGCTACACTGTTTAGAACCGGTTTCTTCAATCTAATCTTAAACATACTTTATGATTACCTTTGAAAGATCTGGTTGACCAAGCCCCATCTTTCCTGCTATCTGAATGTGTCTGACATCAGCAGGTTTTACTCCAAGAAACGTTGCGCCAAAAGCGTCAAGTGCGACAAAATCAGTACCCGCAAAAACTGTTTTTGTCTCTTTAACCAGGCCAGGACCCTGAGGACCGTTGGTAAGAAGAATTCTTGTTGCGTCAACAACTATCAGTGCAGGTTTCAGAAAAGAAGAAATGTCTGCGATGCACTGATTCAAGTCTGTTCTGTGAAAGTATCCCCTGTCTCTTACTATACCCATCAAATTTTTCATTGATATTGTCACCTTTGCCTGAGAACCATGAACCTTTACAACAGGAACATTGATAACAGCATCCGCATCAAGAATGTCCTCAAGGACTTCTGCTTCTTTCAAAACAAGACCTGAAGGTATCGTAACCTTCCTGAATCTGGATGGACTCTTAATTGTGCCGCCAGATTTCTCAACTGCCTCCTTTATGCCGCTGGCGACACAGGTAACCTGCCATGGATTGCAAGAAACATCAGTAACCACAATAGATGAAGCACCTGCGCTAAGACACATCCTGACCAGTGCTGCCACAACATCTGGATTAGTATTTGCCGCCTGTTCAGGGGTCCTGTTCCAGGCAATGTTTGGTTTTATAACAACCTTTGAGCCCTTCCTGACAAATTTCCCGATTCCGCCCATAGCTTTTATCACGGATGAAACCATCTCAGCTGGAGATTTATCTTTAGAAACATAAATCACTGGTTGTGATGCCTGTGCCTCAGCAGAAAGCGAAGGAAACATTTTTGAGTATTTTGCAAGAAACAACCCAAGGCTCGCAGCCATGCTCTTTTTCAGAAACTCTTTTCTATCCATATAAGACCCTCCTTGTTTTTAATTTTCAGATACTTACATAAAAACAGTTCAACCAATTTATTAATACACCCGCTGAAGTAAAAAATGGTATTCTGCATCTTTTTTAACATTATACTCCTTCATCCTGATTGTGAGCAAATCCAGAAAATTTGAAAAAAGTATCTGACGGATATAATTATTATATCAAACCGACACTTCAGGAAAAATTCCCTGCTTTCTCTTAAAACTCTATCATTGATCTGAATAAAAGTATAACATCAGTGCAGGTACGCGAAAATATGAATGAGAACGTTATTTAAGGTAATAAAATCCGTCTGCAGGGCTCATACTACGTTACCGGAAAGAAAAATGTCTAATTTTTGCAGAAAACCAGTTTTTCAGTTTCCGATAGAGATATCAAGAATACCGTAAACAAGTACTTCAGGAATAGATGTTTCCAGAAATCCATTGGTAATGGTGTATGTAAGTGATTGTTCTTTCGCATTATCCGGAGAAAAAAATGTTATTCTGGCACTCCTTGCGGTTTCACTAACCTTTAGTTTCACCCTTATATTTTTTTCCACAACAGGACACTCATCAGAAGGACCTGACATTTTCTTACCTTTTTCTTCATCCCTGTTGTAATTCACAACATGAACAACTATTCTCTTGCTGTTGTTGTGGAAGCCGGAAATCCTTATGGTTGAAGGTGCACTTATTGCACTCAAATCACCTACAACCTTCTCAATTGCGGCCTGTATAACATCAGTATTCTTTCCTGCTTCAATAACTGCAGGAGTACTGCTTCCGCGTATGATGCTTGCCGTGTTCCTGCCAACAAAACATACAGTTCCACCTTTTTTCACAAATCCAGCCAACAGTTCTGCCTGTGGGTCGCCAAGTATATATATTTCAGGACATATAATCACCCTGTACCGGGATATCCTCTTGCCGGTTATATTCTCGTCGCAGATAACATCAAAGAAAACATGTCTTTGCGCCAGATACTCGCCAATCTTCCTGAAAGAATCCATGCACTGGCTGTATCCAGATTTGATTGACATCCGCGGGAAAACAAGTCCCACCTCTGCGAAGGGTCTGTCAACAGAATACAGACCTTTGTTCTTATGAACAAAATCCATGTATCTTGAAGCAAAGCTAAAGCCATCCGGATTCCTGATATTTATGTAAAGTCCCATTCCACTCCCGCCTGTTGCCAGCCCCTCTGCAATACTGTTTCTTATTCTTACCGCCTCATATTTACCGAGCACAAACGGCTTTCCGCCTGACATTTCTCTTATATAAAGGCAATTGAGCCAGCCATCTCCCAATTTATTATGCTTTATGTCAGTGGGTCCATATCCACCGCTGTACCAGAAATAGTTCTCTCCCCTGCCCCACAATTTTTTGGGAAGAAATATTCTTTCCTCAGTTATGCCCATATTACCGATATGATTCCAGGTCGCAACAATCAGGTCTGGCTTGAGTAACCTGCCATAGTTCACAATAATTTCGTCATACGCATTCTTAAAAGAAACCGCTGCCCATTCCATTGCCTCATAGTCAAGAGGATTTGCTTCTTCAGATGGATATCCCGGAATTTCTGCATTGATCTTCTTAAATCTATATGTTCTTATATCGTCTATGCCGAACTTTTTTTTCAGCTGATAGTCAGAGTATTTCTTTTTAAGAAATTTCCTGAATGATTCCTGACAGTAAGGACAGCTGCATGACCAGTAATAATTATAGTTTGTAATTATTCCGTCAAGTCCGGTTCTTATGGCAAGCCGAAGCATGTTCTTCAACATTTTTCTTGTATAGGGACTTGAAAGACACAGTCCGACATAATCAACATAATGCTTTTTTATTATCACATTTCCATCTGAATCCCTTTGAAGCAGCTGGTTGATGTCAGATACAGGCTTTGGACCGAGCAAATCAGCAGGCCAGTGGTTTTCATAAAAATCAAAAAAGTCATCTTTGTGTGTATCGTTTATTATGACATTGACCATTTGAAAATGACCGATAACCTTTAATCCCAGAGAGTGAATCATGTCGTTGATGCGCCTCTGAACTGCAAGTGCCCTGTGCTGACCAGAAACAGGTATCTGCATCGGATAACCGGTTGACAGAGGATTGTCGGCATAACCATGAAACATAGGTCCGTAGAATCCGACCTGAACAACCTCGGGTCTGGCAACTGTCAGAAATTTCTTAAATTCAGGGCTGTCTGTACCGCCCCACGTGCAGAAAAAAGTTTTGAAACCAAATCCTGGCTGGGGAAGGTCATGAAAAACCTTCGGAAAAGAATGCGTGCAAAAAATAAGGAGGCATATGACTGTACTGATGAGCAAACGTTTCATATGCCTCCAAAGTTATTAACTTAATAACTTATTAACTTAATAACTTTAGTTACTTCTTCCGGGTCTTTCTCTTTTTCCTTCCGGAAAAAAATTTCTTTTCTTCAACGGCTGCTTGTGCTGCTGCGTGCCGGGCTATGCAAACTCTGAAGGGCGAACAGGATACATAATTCATGCCCACCCTGTGGCAGAACTTGACGGAATCAGGGTCTCCACCGTGCTCTCCGCAGATGCCAACCTTGAGATCTTTTCTTGTCGCCCTTCCCCTGGTAATACCAATTGATATAAGCTCTCCAATACCTTCCTGGTCTATTGTCTGAAATGGGTCTGCTGGAATAATTCTATCTTCAAGGTAATCCGGAAGAAAACTTCCAATATCGTCCCTTGAAAAGCCAAAACCCATCTGTGTCAGGTCGTTTGTTCCGAAGGAGAAAAATTCAGCCACCTCAGCCATTCTGTCAGCAGTCAGGGCTGCCCTTGGAATCTCAATCATTGTTCCAAACATAAAAGGTATTTTTTTCAGATTCAGTTTTGAGCACACTTCTTTATAAACGCGGTTAAAGATGCCTCTTTGATGAGCGAGTTCCTGGGCAGAACAGGTTACGGGTATCATAATCTCCGGCATTGCTTTTTTCCCTGAAAGAATTAGTTCGCCCGCTGCCTCAAGAATGGCTCTGAACTGCATCTCTGAAATTTCGGGATAGGTTATACCAAGCCGCACGCCTCTATGACCGAGCATTGGATTGTTTTCTCTCAGGGACTCTGCCCTTCTTTTTAACTCCTCTGTATCAATGTTGAGATCTCTGCCAAGGGCAAGAAGTTTCTCCTCATCATGCGGCACAAATTCATGAAGAGGCGGGTCAAGAAGCCGTATTGTAACAGGATAGCCGTTCATTACCTCAAGCGTTGCCTTTATATCATTCTTAACAAACGGGAAAAGATCTTCAAGCGCTGACTTTCTTTCTTCTGCAGTTTTGCTCATAATCATCTTCCTGAGCAAAAATAATGGCTTGTCACTTCCCTCTCCATAGAACATATGTTCTGTTCTGAACAGTCCTATTCCTTCTGCACCAAATTTCAGCGATATTCTGGCATCTTCGGGAGTATCGGCATTGGCTCTGACCTTTAACTTTCTTACCTTGTCAACAATCTTCATAAATTCCTGATAGGACTTATTGTGGTCAAGGTCAACATCAACGAGTGGTAAACTTCCCTGATACACAAGTCCTTTTGTGCCGTTCAGGGAAATCCAGTCCCCTTCATTTATAACAATTCCGCTTCTGGTTCTGAAGTGTTTGTTATCAGACGCTATTTCTATATCTGAACAACCGACAATACAGCATTTTCCCCATCCTCTGGCAACCAGGGCAGCATGTGAAGTCATACCACCTTTGCTCGTCAAAATTGCCTCTGCCTTGTGCATGCCATCAACATCCTCCGGGGATGTCTCTTCTCTAACAAGAATAACTTTTTCTCCCTTTTTAGACCATTCAACCGCTTCCTTTGAGGTAAAAACAACCCTTCCCTTTGCTCCACCAGGGCCTGCAGGCAGACCTTTGGCAATGGGTTTTGTCACTGCTTCTGCTTTTGGGTCAAGCATTGGAAGCAAAAGCTCCACAAGCTGTGATGGAGACACTCTCATTACTGCTGTTTCTGCATCAATCAGACCTTCTTTATACATATCCGCGGCCATCCGAACTGCAGCCACACCGTTTCTCTTTCCAACCCTGCACTGAAGGATGAAAAGCCGTCCCCTTTCAATTGTAAATTCTATATCCTGCATATCCCTGTAATGCTTTTCAAGTTTTTTCTGAATTACATCAAGCTGTCTGTAAACAGATGGCATCAATGACTCTAAGGTTGGAAGATGTTCGCTCTGCTGGTTTTTTGAATATTCATTGATTGGTGCTGGAGTTCTGATTCCGGCAACAACATCCTCGCCCTGAGCATTTATAAGATATTCACCATAAAACTGATGTTCACCTGTGCCGGGATTACGGGTAAATGCAACCCCGGTGGCTGAATCATCACCCATATTCCCGAAAACCATTGCCTGAACATTCACAGCAGTTCCCCAATCATCGGGTATTTTCTCAATTCTACGGTATTCAACAGCGCGCTTGCCATTCCAGGAAGAGAAAACCGCACCAATACCTCCCCACAATTGTTCTACAGGATCATCCGGAAATTCTCTTCCAAATCTTTCTTTCACAAGGTCCTTAAAACCAGAAATTAAACTCTTCAGATCTTCCACAGTAAGCTGGGTATCACTGTCATAATTCTTTTGCTTCTTGAGGGATTCAATCATTTCATCCATTGTCTTTCTAATGCCTTTCCCGTCTTCTACCTGAATGCCTCCCGCTTTTTCCATAACAACATCTGAATACATCATAATCAATCTTCTATACGCGTCATAGGCAAATCTTTCATTGCCTTTACTCTGCTTTATCAGCCCCGGCAGCGTCTTTTCTGTGAGGCCAATATTCAATACTGTTTCCATCATTCCAGGCATTGATCTTCTTGCACCTGACCTTACAGAAACAAGCAGAGGATTGTCAGGGTCTCCAAATTTTCTACCCATCAGCTTTTCCACTCTTTTCAGGGCTTTTTCTACTTCCTTTTTCAGGGTGGCAGGATATTTTCTATTGTGCTTATAATAATAGGTGCAGACCTCAGTGGTAATGGTGAATCCCGGTGGCACCGGCAGGCGCAGATCAGGATGTCCTGCCATTTCGGCAAGATTTGCACCCTTGCCCCCCAGAAGTTCCTTCATACTCTCATTACCATCTGCCCTGCCACCTCCAAAAAAATATACAAATTTAGCCATTTTGTTTTTCCTCCTCTTAAAAAGTTATTCTTGTTATATCCGGTAGGTGAATAAATATTACATCCATTTTAAAACATCGTCAAGTTTATGCGAATTCAAAATAATTTCTGTTTCCCTGATATCTTTTTTTATCTGATTTACAAGGTTCTGCACGGTGGTGAATGTTTTTATTTCCCTTATTTTTTTTACAGGAATAACAGTAAAAATATCACCCTCATTAACACCAGTAATTTTTTCACCAATAATGTGAATTTCAAAGGACAGCGGAAGTCCAAACGTTGAAGATGAACCGTAAAAAACAGCTCCCTTCAGAGGTTTGTTCTTATACACCACAATACAGGCATATATTCCTTCTTTAAGGGGACTGTTTTTATTTTTCAGGTCAATGTTTATGGTGGGAAACCCGATCGTTTTTCCGATCCCTCTGCCTTTAACAGAAGTTCCCTTAACTGCAAACCATCTACCAAGCAGTAAAGCAGCACGTCGAAAATCAGAATTTCTTATCAAGTTCTTTATCTCACTGCTGCTGACAATTTTGTTATGCACAACAACCGGTTTTACGACTGAGAGTTCAATATGGTTGGATTTTGTCCATCGCCTCAAGAAGGAGATATCCCCTTTCCTGCGAAAACCAAACCTGAAATTTTCACCGACAACAATTCCTGAGGTGTTGCAGGTTCTCCTCATCATATCCAGAAAATCCTGCGGCTGAAGTTTATATATCTCTGAAAAATCCGCCCACAGGCATAGATCTATACCATTTCTTTTAAATGCCTCCAGTTTTTCTTCCCACAAACTCAAAATTGTGTCAAAAGGATAGTTCTTAAATGTGAAAACAGCCGGCACACTGTTCAATAAACGGGAAACTCTGATTATCCTCTTAACAAGATATTGATGCCCTATATGAAATCCGTCAAACTTACCAATTCCAACAACTGTACTGGAATCACCGCTATTGAAATGATGTATGTCTGATATCTTCATCTATTAAGTTAATAAGTTATTAACTTCATAACATACTTGAAAAAATTTCAACAAACTCTTCCTTGCTGACGGATATCTTCATATTCTTAAATGACCTTTCACAGCCCTTGACTGCCATTTCTGCAAGAATATGTGCATCTTCCTGTTTAATCCCAAGTTCTCCAAGATGAATGGGAATCCCAATCTTCCTGTTTATTTCAAAAATGGAATCAATGCTGAAGATTCTCTCAAGTTCAAGAATTTCTTCCTCGTAATTGTGTGCTTTCAAAAATGCAAGGGCATATGGAAGGCATATTGCATTCGCGGTTCCATGATGAATCTGATGCCTTATGGTCATTCCATATGCCATGCCGTGGATAAAAATCGTGCCTGTGTGGTTGATGACAAATCCTGCATATAAAGAACCAAGCAAAAGATTGGAAAGATATTCAATCCGTGGATGCTGAACTGCTTTTTCAATACTATCAAGAATCAGGCCGACTGATTCCCGCGAGAAAATTCTGGTAAGGTGGTTTGCCTTTGTGGAAAGAAAGCCCTCAACGGCATGGCACAGTGCATCCATACCGGTGCCTGCGATAAGATTTCGTGGAAGAGTTCTTATGACAGCCGGGTCAAGAATCGCCATCTTCGGGATTATCCTTTCGGATGAAATGGTCTTCTTTGTGTTTGACTGACGGTCAATAATAACAGCGTACCTTGTAATCTCGCTTCCACTTCCACAGGTCGTTGGTATGGCAATTACGGGAAGCGGCTCATTTTGAAATTTTTCTTCACCAAAATAGGTCTGAATAGGACCTTGGTTTCTCACCAGTACTGCTGCCGCTTTTGCAACATCCATTGCACTTCCACCACCAATCGCAACAAGTGTGTCTGCCCCGCACTCTGCCGCTACACGGGCAACCTTCATACAATCATCTGTGGATGGTTCAGGAGAAACGCCTTCGTAAGTGTGATAACTGATATTTCTGTTTTTCAGCGTGCCTGCTATAAAATCAAGCAATCCACTTTTCCTGGCTGACCCCTTTCCTGTAACAATCAAAGGAATTTTCCCGTAATGGGCTATATCTGGCAAAGAATCAGGAATAACACCTTCTCCAAAGACAATCTTTGTCGGTAAAAAAAATCTGATTGTGTTTAACATATCAGTTCTCCTGAAGCGATTTTTTCGAGACTTATCACAGGAACTGACGCAGGATAGTCCTGATACGGTCCGCGGATTCTATTTCTTGAAAGTTTTGCTATATCCCCGTCAAGCGGATTATAGAACTCCCAGAATTTCCCTGTTGTCTTATAGATAACCCAGATATTGTCAAGGCATGTCTTCGCAATTTTCCTGGCAATATCATTTTGTCCGTAACGTTGAAGTCCTGTACAAACCCAGAAGACCTCTGAAGGCCAGAGACACCCCCTCCAAGAATCAAGTTCAAACTTTGGCTCTGATAGAGAAACAGATGGAAGCCCGCAGGGTGCCCCAAACTCTCGTGGGTCAAGCAACAAAGAAATCATTCTTTCTACATCCTCCGGTGCAGCAAGTCCACTTATAAGAACCCAGAAAGACGCAGTGGTCTTTTTTGCATTCAAACCAGTAAGTTCGTAGTCGCAGAAAAAACCTAAAATATCATCCCAGAAGTATCTCACGATCGTTTTTTTCAGATTTTCATATATCAAAACAAGCCGCTGCTTTTTATCCAGAAAACCCAGCTTCTCAGCCAGAAAAATCATGTTTTCAATATAAAAAAGAATCTGACAGTTCAGGTCCACACAGGGAAAAGGTCCAAGGTCTGTAAAATCCCATCGCGGAGAACGAGGATATCCTGATTCAGCAGCATCTTTTTCATCGGGATAACTATCAAGATACCAGAACAATCCAATCCTGTCCTGCCGATTATTTTCCCACCACTTGAGATTTGCGAGTCCATGTTCAAAGCAAAACAGCGCAAATTTTGCGTCCCACTTTTTTTCAAGAATTTTTCTCGCAGTAAAACTCCACACAGGAGGATGGCTGTATCTGTAAAATCTGCCTTTTTCGTTATCGCGGTATGAAACATCAGACCTGGAAACAACTCTTGCAGCCAGCATTCCATCTTCCTCTCTGAAACACGACCTCAGGTAAAGAACAATCTGATGTTTTGCCCTTTGAAGATTGAAATGCAGAAGCTCATGCGCAATCAAAGGGGTTTCCCATCCACCAAGTCCCCTGACCGGATACCCTTTTCCAAAAGAAATCCATTCACATGGAAATGGATGTTCAGCAGGATATGTTGATTCATCAATAAGAAGTTTCCATGCTGTAATTATGTCCATAGGAAAATCCGCTAATCCTGAATGGTTCTACCCATAATCTGAACAAAAGGTGCTATCTCCTTCACAAGTTTTTCAAACAGGTCAAATGTGAGGGACTGGAACCCGTCTGACAATGCCACATCAGGTCTTGGATGGACCTCAACCATAAGTCCGTCCGCGCCTGCTGCAACTGCTGCCCTTGACATGGGAATAACAAGGTCTCTTTTTCCTGTGCCATGACTTGGGTCAACAAAAACAGGAAGATGGCTTTCCTTTTTAAGAACAGGCACTGCACTCAAATCAAGACAGTTTCTTACAAATTGTGAATCAAATGTTCTTATGCCCCTCTCGCAGAGAATAACCTGATTATTTCCACCTTTCAGTATATATTCCGCACAGCTGAGAAATTCACTTATTGTCGCCTGAAACCCTCTTTTGAGCATTACAGGCAGTGAGACTCTTCCAACCCTTTCTAAAAGCCGGTAGTTATACATATTTCTTGCGCCAATCTGAAGTATATCCGCAACCTCACCAACAATTTCCACCTCTTCAGGAGCAAGAACCTCAGTTATAACAGGAAGCCCGGTTTCCATTTTCACATCCCTTAATATCGCAAGACCTTCTTTCCCCAGCCCGACAAAACTGTAAGGTGATGTTCTCGGCTTATATGCGCCACCCCTCAAAATTTTTCCGCCGCAGTCCCTTACAAGAATTGCTGTCTTAAGCATCTGCTCGTGACTCTCAACAGAACAGGGACCTGCAGCTATAACAAAATGTTTACCGTCAATAATAGCACTGCCAGCACATATCCGGGTATCAACCGGATGAAATTCTCTTGTTACAAGTTTGTAGTCCTTGAGAATACTTATGACATCTATAACTCCGGGAAGGGACACAAATGTTTCCTCAGACAAGCCACGGGTATCTCCAATTATACCCACTATTATTTTTTCGCTACCCCTGCTGAGACTAACATCAAAACCCAGAGATTTGATCTTATCTATAACAGCGTTGATGTTTTCTTCGGGACATCTTCCATCCATTATAATAAGGTCTGCCATCATCCACCTCCTCTTGGATAAGAGCCAAGTATCTTAAGAAATACACAATTTTTTTCAAGCATTCTGAGTGCTGTTTTAACATCTCTGTCATCTTTATGTCCGAGAAAATCAACAAAGAATATGTATTCCCATGCCTTTTTCTTTGTCGGCCTTGATTCAATTCGTGTCAGATTTATGTTATATTTCTTAAAAGGAACAAGCATATCATGAAGTGCTCCAACACGGTCTTTTATGGAAAACATAATGGATGTCTTATCATCGCCGCTCGGCTTTGCCTCATTCGCTCCGATTACAAGAAATCTTGTGATATTTTCCTTAAAATCTTCAATGTTTGAAGCAAGTATGTTCATACCGTAAATCTCAGCAGCAACTTCTGAACCAATTGCAGCAGAACAGGATTCTCTTCTCGCAAGGTCAACAGCATAGGCAGTGCTTTCTGTTTCAATAAGTGAGACGTTCCTGATATTATCCTCAAGCCAGCGCTGGCACTGTGCAAATGCCTGAGCGTGAGAATACACCTTTTTTATCCTGTCCAGTCTGGTTTCTCTGGAAAGCAGAAAGTGGTGAATCTCAAGGATTATTTCTGCAGTAATTATCAGTTCGCAATCAATAAACATATCAAGAGTATGGGTAACCACCCCTTCAGTTGAATTTTCAACAGGCACAACCCCATAATCAGCCCTGTTTTTTTCCACCTCCCTGAATACATCTTCAATTGTTCTGCATGGAACATAATCATTTTTCTCGCCGAACTGATGCAATGACGCTTGATGTGTAAAGGTCCCGGCAGGACCAAAATAGGCAATTCTCAGAGGTCTTCCAAACGACCTGCAGACCTTAAAGATTGCATTCATAATTATTTCTATGTCCTGCTTTGAGAGTGGGCCGCTGTTGACTTCTTGAAGTTTCTCAATAATCTTTTTTTCTCTGGTAGGGTCAAACTTCGGAAGTCTGAAGTTCTTTTTCACTTCATTTATCTGTTCCACAATCCTTGCTCTCTGATTCAATAATTGAATCAGTTTCCTGTCAAGTTGATCAATCTCTGTTCTCAAATCATCAAGATTGTTCTTCCTCATTGCCATTTCTCCCATGTTGATATTACTTCTTCAGGTGAAATTTCAACACCTGTTTTCACTGACCCTATCCTTAAAGGCAAAACAAACCTGATTCTACCCATTTTTGTCTTCTTATCATATACCAGAGCATCTGCCACTTTTTTCGCATTGACATTCGTCTTAGAAGGCAGTGAAAACTTTTTTACCAGTTCTTTTACATTTTTAAAAAGGGTCTCCGAACAGTATCCCCTTGTCATGGAAAGAAATGTTTCTGCTATCATACCCAGTGATACACATTCCCCATGATTCAGGTTTCTGCTGTTGATTTCTATGGCGTGTCCAATCGTATGCCCAAAATTCAAAATCTCGCGGATTCCTTTCTTTTCCTGTTCGTCTGCCTCCACAACACTTTTTTTTATCATTATGCACTCATGAACAATTGTGCTGATGTGTTTTTCAATCTCTGAAGGGTGGACATCACAGAGAAGATTAAACAACTTCCTGCTTCTGATAACCGCGCACTTAATCACTTCAGCCATTCCCTGTGCTATTTCCCTCGCAGGGAGAGTATCAAGCGTTGAAAAATCCATCACAACAAAGCATGGCTGATAGAATGACCCAATAAGGTTCTTGCCCCATGGCAGATTTACGGCCGTCTTGCCACCAACAGAGGCATCCACCTGGGCAAGAAGGGATGTCGGTATAGACACAAGTCCTATTCCTCTTAAATAGATTGAAGCAACAAATCCGGCAAGATCACAAACAACCCCGCCTCCGAGCGCCACAATAGTATCTGATCTATCCATTCCAGAGAGAGAACATTCCTTAATCAGATTGTAAGCTGTCCTGATTGTTTTTGACTGCTCACCTGGTTTTATTACTGCAAGTTTCACCCTTTTACCACAATGAGCAAGGGACTTGCATATTGTTTCTGAATAAAGCCGGCTGACATTTTCATCAGTAATCACAAGAATCCTCTTCCCGCAGGAATGCCTGTCAAATAATTTTCCAATCCTGGAAACAGGATATCCCAGATAAACAGGATACTTCTTCTGCTTGAGTTCTATTGTTATTTTTTTCATATTCTTTCGGCAGTGAAAATTTATCAGACACCTTTTTATTATAACACCTGATTTTTGAGGTGTCATCTTGCATAAACCGCAATGTCTTATTGAACTTCGCTGCGAATAATGGTAGAATATAATAAAGATTCAATACCGATGAAATTTATAGTCAGAAAAACAAAATCCTTGAATGGAACAGCAGTTATACCGGCAAGTAAGTCGCACACAATCAGAGCGGTTGTCATTGCATCTCTTGCAGGAGGACGGTCAAAGATTCTCAGGCCACTGAAATCCGATGATACAATGGCAGCTGTAAATGCCTGCAGTAATCTTGGCGCGAAAATTTCTATAGAAAATGACTGCTGGATTGTGAATGGCTTTTCCGGCAATCCCGAAAATCCTGAAAAACCCCTTGACTTGAGAAACTCGGGAACCTCTTTCAATCTTGTCTGCGGTATCGTGTCTCTTGGAAATTTTGAAGCAATACTTGATGGAGATGATTCTTTAAGAAGCAGGCCTGTTGAGCCACTTCTTTCAGCACTAAGAAATCTTGGTGCACAGGCAATGTCAATAAATGGGAATGGAAAACCGCCTGTCAGAATTAAAGGCAGAATAAAAGGCGGGAAAACCACTGTGAACGGCATAAGTTCGCAATTTTTATCATCCCTCCTAATATCCACTCCGCTTGCTGATAATGATACTGAAATTTATGTGACCGACCTTCATGAAAAACCATACGTGGAAATGACCTTGAAGTGGCTTGATGAACAGAATATTCGTTATGAGAAGAAAGAAGACCTTTCGCATTTCATTGTTTATGGGAATCAGTCATTCGGACCATTTGAAAAACAGATTCCCGGCGACTGGAGTTCAGCAACCTTTCCTCTTGTGGCAGCTGCCATCACAGGGTCTGAGGTTCTTATAAAGGGACTTGACATAAATGATGTTCAGGGAGACAAGAAAATTATTGAGTATTTAAAAAATGCAGGTGCAACTATTGCCAGTAACCCTGATGGGATAACAGTAAAGGGAGATTCCCTTAAATGTATGGAAATTGATCTTAATGAAACCCCTGATGCACTTCCTGCTCTTGCTGTTCTTGGATGCGCAGCCGAAGGAACAACGGTCCTTGCAAATGTTCCTCAGGCACGCATCAAGGAAACCGACCGGATCAGGGTGATGGCAGAGGAACTGTCAAAGATGGGCGCAGAAATAGAAGAAATGGAAGATGGCCTTATAATCCGCAAGAGTAATCTGAAAGGCACGCTTGTTAATGGACATAAAGACCACAGGGTAGTAATGGCTCTGGTGCTTGCGGGGCTCATCGCTGACGGTGAAACAGCAATAACCACTGCAGAGTCAGTATCAGTAACATTTCCAGAATTTTCGGAAATGATGAGAAATCTTGGAGCAGATATAAAAACCATTGATGATTAACATGGAGGATTTATGCTTGGCAACACCTTTGGAAGAATATTCAGAATAACAACATGCGGAGAATCTTATGGAAAAGGCAGGGGCTCAGGACTCGCAGTGATTGTTGACGGGGTTCCGCCCGGGCTTAGAATAACAAGAGATGTTATACAGAAGGAACTGGATAAGAGAAGACCGGGTATCGGAAAATTTAACAGTCCGAGAAAAGAAACTGACCAGTGTGAAATCTTTGCAGGCATCGGTCAGGACGGACTTACAACAGGCGCACCTCTGGGAATAATTATATACAACGTTGATACAAAAAAAGTGCATGTTGAACAGTATCGCTCATACAGGGACATTTTCAGACCAGGACACGCCACATATTCATTTTTTCTAAAATACGGAGAATATCAGGACTGGTGTGGTGCCGGCAGGGCATCAGGAAGGGAAACAGTTGCAAGGGTGGCCGGCGGTGCAGTGGCTAAGTTTATACTGGCAAGAGAGGGAATAGAGATTCTCGCATACACAAAAGAGTGCATGGGCATCAGATGCAAAGAGATGAGTTTTGAGGAAATAAAGAACAACTACAGAAAGAATGAAATAAACTGCCCTGACCTTGCGGCTGCAGAGAAAATGGAAGAAAAAATCCTTGAAATAAAAAATCAAGGAGATACAGCAGGCGGCATTATTGAAATAATTGCTCACAATGTTCCGCCAGGACTCGGGGAACCGGTATTTGATAAAATAAACGCCCTGATTGCGCACGCTCTTTGCAGCATAGGCGCCGTGAAAGGAATTGAATTTGGGGCAGGATTTGGCGTGGGAAAAATGAAGGGCTCGGAAAACAATGACCAGCCGTATATGACCCCTGATGGCAAAGTCAGGTTCAGAACAAACAATGCAGGGGGGATACTTGGTGGAATAACAAATGGAGAGGATATTGTTGTAAGAATTGCCGTAAAACCGACACCGACAATCTCCATAGAACAAATATCAATCAATATGAGAACAATGAAAGAGGAAACACTCAAACCAATCACGCGCAGAGACCCTACTCTGCTCGGTAGAATTTACGCTGTGGCCGAAGCAATGATGGCATGTGCAATACTTGATGCTTTATATATGGCGCGCGCCTATGATGCCCTTGCGAAACTTGATAAAAAGTGGATGCGACTAAAAGGATGCTAACAATTTTTGAACACTGTCAGCGGATTCTTCAGAAGTAAGAGAAGAGGTATCAATAATTCTATCAGCAAATTCTGAAAAATCATGTTCCTTAAGCATTTGCCTGATCTGAACCAGTGCATTCTGTTTTTTCAACAGGGTTTTGCTCTCCCTGCCCGGGTACAGACGAAGCAGGATAATTGATGGTTCCGCAGTAAACCAGATAATAATACCATCAGACTTAAGTTTTTTTCGGTTTTTTTCATCAGAAAGAACATCCGGTCCAACGGATATTATACACTCCTGGTATGATGCAATTTCTTCCACTATTTGATTCTCAAGATTCTTAAGATAGTCAACACCTTTAACCTGAGCAATATGGGCAGTCCTGTCTTTTTCTCTTTCTTCAATAATCTGTTCAATATCAAAAAATCTTCTTCCAAGTCGCATTGAAAGAATAAGACCTGCTTCTTTTCTCCATGTGCCGTTGAACCCTGCAAGAATAATCTTCAATACCTTCTCCCATTCTTTGCTTACATTTTTCTGTATTCAATCAATGACTTTCTCATTACATCAACAGGGGCATCAATGCCGGTCCATAGAGTGAATGAAACTGCTCCCTGGAAGATAAGCATTGAAAGTCCATCAAGACATCTTATCCCATTTCTTGCAGCCGATTTTATGAGATTGGTTTTTCTGTTATAAACAATGTCATACACAAACATGTCCTCATTGAGATTGTTCTCTTCTGTCAGAATTATATCGTCATCTTTCATTCCGACAGAAGTCGTATTGACAACAAGGTCAATATCCTTCCACAGAGAGGAACGGTTTCTATCGTGGAACTGAACAACCTCAGTATTCTCAAAACCAAAGTGTTCTTTCAGATGATTTTTCAGCATAATCGCCTTTTCATGGGTGCGATTGCAGATGATAAGACTTGATATTCCTGCCCTCACAAGAGTTCCGGAAATGGCAAATCCAGAGCCGCCTGCCCCAAACAAAAAGACATTCTTGTGCTCGGGGTCAAACCCGCCCTCCTCTTTTAGAGAACGCAGAAAACCAATCCCATCGGTTGTATAACCCTTCAGAATGCCATTCGTGTTTACGATTGTATTTGCAACTCCAAGAAGTTTCACTTCGTCATCAAAAATGTCAATGTATCTAAGTACCTCTTTTTTGTGGGGGATTGTAATGTTTATTCCTTTTATTGAAAAAACTCTTATCGCCTCAATTGCCCTTCCCAGGTTTTCAGGACTCACTTCAAAAGGGATGTAAACCCAGTTGAATCCGGAATGCCGAAATGCAGCATTCTGAAAAACAGGAGAAAGAGAATGCTTGACAGGCCATCCAAAAACACCCGTGAGCGTTGTCTCGCCAGTTATCTGTATTTTCTTCATAATAATTTATTCTACAACCTTCAGAAGAGTTTTTCCAATTTTCACCGGTAG
>DYKA01000084.1 GCA_020722805.1 Vermiphilus sp. | reverse complement strand
GAAAAATCGGAACGATGGGGTAAATCATCTCCGAGGCCACATCATTAAAAAAACTCACTAATCCCAAAACAAAAATATTTTTAGAAATGCCGAGTTTATTTTTCATATTAGCGCCTAAAATCGACTGGCGAGCCCTCGCAGAGGGCGAGCCAAACCTTTCTTTTTCCAACTGGCGGTGTCTTTTGGACGAAATCCGAACTTTTTTTGAACAAAATCCACTTGCGGATTTTGAATAATCCCGCCCAGACCCCCTTTTCTTTTTGCCCGCCTGGCGAGCGTCAGCGAGCGGCGGCGGGGCGAACAACCGCCCAAAATCCAAATTCTGAATATTGGCGGAGAGAGCAGGATTCGAACCTGCGGTGCCCGAAAGGGCACATCCGCTTTCGAGGCGGACGCTTTAGTCCACTCAGCCATCTCTCCATTGTTAAGTAATCACGTAAATTTCAGTAAACACCCTTTACTGAATATTCAATGCAAAATGTAAATTGTAAATTACAAAATTAAAATTATTTATTCTTCTTACCTTATGTAATTTACTCTGTTTGTTAAGTTTGTTTTTCTCTTTTCAATTTGCAATTTGCACTTTGCAATAAAATGTACTTCACTGAGTATTTACGTAATTACGATATATTATAGAAGATTTACCTTTATTATAATAGGTGTTAGACTGCAGTTGAGTCTGTGCCATCGTTTCTCACTATAGATTGGACCGGTTTCCTGCTCAGATTGTTTACCCGAAATGATTTACTTTGATTTTGTTCTTGTCCTGCTACTACTGAGTTACTTATTAGTAGGCCGCGCAGGACTCGAACCTGCTACCCCCGCCTTAAAAGGGCGGTGCTCTGCCAGGTGAGCTAGCGGCCCAGAAAGGTGTATAATTTTACTGAAAAAAGCCATTTATGTCAATTAAATTGCTTATGTAAATACAAGAATGATATTATATAGAGGGAGAGAGATTGATGCTATTCAAAAAAATTCCTAAAATTATCAAGCATAAAAAAATTACCAGTGTGTTGATTATAGGTTTGAGTTCAATTGGAGATAATCTTTTGGTTACCCCTGTCTTGAAATTATTGAGGGATAACTACAAAAATGCGCGTTTTGATATTGTTGTTGGCCCAAGGGCTATTGATTTTGCAAAAGATAATCCTGTTTTCTCAGAAGTGTTTGTGTGGGACAAGAAAACTGGAATATTGAAACTTGCAGGAATGTTAAAAAATAAATATTACGACCTTATCATTGATTTTAGAAATTCCATTATTCCTTTTTTTATAAGAAGTAAATACAGGTTCACATTTTTTAAGAATGAGTTTTTTTCAAGAAAATTTTCTACCCACGAATCAGAAAGAATTATGAGATTTTTTGAACCCTATTTTGGGAAACAAGAAAAAATTGAACTTTATTTTCCGCTCACCAACCAGGAAATTTCCGAATACAGGAAATTTTTTCAACAATTCAACTTTTTCATCTCAGGAAAAAATGTTGTTGTAATAAACCCCGGGGCCGCATTTGTAGGAAAAAGGTGGAACAAAGAAAGGTTTGCAGAGGTGGCAAGGAGGATTATTTCTCACTTTGATGCAGGTGTTGTTATTGTTGGTAATAAACAAGAACATTCTCTTGCTGAGCAGATCAGGATAAAAATAAACAGTGACAGGGCAGTCAATCTGGCCGGAAAAATAACATTCAGACATCTTGCATATCTTCTGTCCAGAGCATCTTTATTGATTACCAATGATACTGGAACCATGCATCTTGCTTCTGCAGTTAAATGTCCGGTGATTGCAATTTTTGGTCCAGGTAATCCATTAAGATACGGTCCGATCGGAACTTGTAATTATGTCCTTCACACACAAAGAGACTGCTTCCCCTGCAGGGTTGAATCAAAATGCAAAAAAGGATTTGTGTGTATGGAAGATGTAACGGTTGATGATGTTTTCAGAAGTGTATCAAAAATTCTGAGTACTAAAAATTCTGATAAAACTCGTATCTAATCTTTCTGCAAGCCCCATTTGCTCATATTTTCGAAACTGATCTTTATACTATCCCATAAAGGGAGAAGAGGTGAAAAATCCATCTCCATTATGGCGTATTTTGCGCTTGAGCCACTTGCTGATGAAAGGATTTTTTCCCAGTTCAGATTGCCTGTACCAACAGCAACCATTGCTTGTTTATTGTCCTGCGACATACCCATATCCTTGAAATGTATTGAATTGAGCTTGTTTGAATATTTTCGTATCCAGTAAGCCGGATCACCTCCTCCGAACTGTACCCAATAGGTGTCAATTTGAGCAGTAAGCAATCCTCTTGAATTTTCCATAATAATTTCAAGCCATGTCTTACCGTCGCACTTTGCAAATTCAATACCATGATTGTGATAACCAAGCGAAAGTCCATTCTTTTTCAGAGTTTCTGCTGCATCTGCAATTTTTTCCGCTGTTTTTGTGATTCCATTTATGTCTAAAGTTTCTGAACCAGGCCAGCTGCAATTACATTGTATTGCATTAAGCACTGACTGTTCATCAACAACTGCATGGGGTTCCTGCAAAATTCTGTCAATGCCGACATGGCTTGAACACACCTTGAGACCGCAATCATCAAGAATTTTCTTAAATTGTTTCACATCTAAATTTGCAAGTCCTGCTGTTTCAACATACCTGAAGCCGATATCTGAAAGTCTTTTTGCTGCGCGTGCAAATTCATCCGCACTTGTAAAATGCTCCCTCACTGTATAAAGCTGGATTGCAATCTTCATTTTTTCTCCTTTCCATGAGGAACATATTAAAACAAATCTTTATTTTTCTGTCAAATTTTTCCACTCTTCCGGTACGCCAAAAACATAGGGTTTTCCTGATATTGGATGAGGGTAAACAAGAACGTTTGTCTGGTAAACTTTTTCAAGAATTTGATAATTCAGCACCTCGTGTGGTGTCCCTGAAATGGATACACATCCTTTATCAAGCAGGATAAGTTTATTACAATACTGTGCTGCAAGATTGAGGTCGTGTAAGACTGCAAGGATAGAAAGCGAAGAATTTTTTTGATATGTCTTCAAAAGGTCAAGAAATGAAAATTGAAATCCAATATCAAGGTGTGCTGTGGGTTCATCAAGCATAATAATTTCTGGTTCTTGAACAAGACACTGAGCAAGCATAACCCTTTGTTTTTCACCTTCAGACATCTGGAATATCGTTCTTTCCATAAAGGGAATCAGGTCCATCTGTTTTGCAACAGATGTTATTATTTCAAAGTCCTTTTTTGATGGATTGCTGAATGTGGGTGCAAAAGGATATCTTGCCACCAGGAGAAGCTCTTTCACCGTATAGGGATAGGTTATCTCAATATCAGAAGGAAGAAAGGCAACGGTCCTTGCAAATTTTTGCAGGGAAATTTTGTTTATGTCTATATCTTTTAGTAAAATCCTTCCAGACACAACTTTCAGAATTTTTGCGGCTGCCTTCAAAAGTGTGGACTTTCCACTGCCGTTAGGACCGATAATCCCGACAAAATCACCTTTATTCATGCAGAAGTCCACATTATGCAAAATTTCGTATGTACCATAGCCTGCACAAACATTTTTGAATTCAAGGATCACCATTTTTGTTTCCCTGTTGTTTTCATAAGTATCAACACAAAAAATATCCCCCCGAAAAACCCGCTTACAACACCAACAGGAATTTCAATTGGCTGCACAATTATGCGGGCGATAGTATCCGCAATGACAAGAAATGCTCCGCCTGCGAGTATAGAAGCAGGGATGGTTCTGCGGTGGTCAGCACCCACAAGAATTCTCACAGTGTGCGGTATTACAAGTCCTACAAATCCAACAAGTCCGGCAAGTGAAACACAATATCCTGTAATTAGTCCTGCTATGCCAAGCCATATGTATCTTTTTTTATCAGGGCTTATGCCGAGTGTTGCTGCTTTTTCTTCCCCGAGTGAAAATATATTCAGTTCTTTCCAGTAAAGATATGCAAAAAAATACGCAGGAAAAAGAAATAGCGGTGCGCTATTAAGGATAACAGAATAATAACTTCCGAGGTTTCCCATAAACCAGATAACTGCTTCCATGAATCTCTCTTTCTGCAGAAGAGTTATTGTGAGAAGAGAAAATGAAGAAAAAATAAAGTTTAACATAATACCGAAGAGAAGCAGGGTCCCTGATGAAAGTTTTCTTATGCTGCCTGCAAACAACAGCAGGAAGATTGAAAACATACTGCCTATGAATGCAAAAACAGGAATCGCAAGCATTCTTCCAGTTATAATTCCTATGGCTATTCCTAAACTTGCTCCGCCTGATATCCCAATTGTATAACTTTCTGCCAGAGCGTTTTTTAGTATGGCTTGAAGGATAAGCCCGGAAACAGAAAGTCCAGAACCAACCAGGAATCCGCACCATACCCTTGGCACTCTTAACTGAAAAAAGATTGTTTTCTCAAACTGATAAGTTTCTGGTTCAGTGATTATCCTGTAAATCTTCAGAGGTGATAAAATTTCTGTGCCGAGAGATAGTCCTGCAGTAATGGCTGCGATTGAAAAGAGCAGCAAGAAAAAGATTGATAATTTTTTCAATTTTTCAATATTTTCATCAACAGTTCAACAGATTTCAAAAAACTTTCAGGAGTTGGGCTGCAGAACATATAATCATCCACTTTGAAGATGCTGTTTTTTTTCACGGCTTCAACATTCTTGAACTGTTTCCAGAAATCAAAAATCTCGCTACCTTCGCCCATTCCCATACCTATAATAATTTCGGGATTTCTTTTTATAACTTTTTCAATACTTATCGTGATATATTTTGTTTTGATGTCCGAAAAAATATTGGAGCCACCAGCAATCAGCGTTAACTGATTGAAGTATGTGTTTTCCCCAACTGTTACAAGTGGCCTTGTTCCAAGCTGCCAGAATACCCTTTTCTTATTTTTGGGTTGTGTCTTTCGGAAGGCAGTGAGCTTCTTATCAATATCAGAAATAATCTGATTGGCTATGTCGGTTTTTCCAAAGATTCTGGCGAGTAAAAAGAAGTTTTTTTTCAAATCATCATAGGTTATAATCTCTTGGAGAGTTTCAACCCTTATGCCGAGATTTTTGATTTTTTCTATTGTTTGTTTGCGGTTGCCCTCTTTGCTTGCGATTACAAGATCTGGTTTTAATTTAATTATAACTTCAATGTTTGGGTCAAGCAGGGTTCCCACAGTTTCACGGTTTTTCTTGATTTCTGGTTTTTCGTGGATTGTAACTCCTACAATTTCTTTGTTTATACCGAGCAGAAGAAGATTTTCAGTAATATAAGGTCCAAGAGAAACAACCCTTTCAGGATATTTCTTTTGTATCTCTCCGGCATTTAGTAAACAGGCAATACCAAAACAAATAATGGAAAATGTAAGATTTTTTTTCATTTGTTTTTCAAATAACTAAAAACTGCCTGCGCAATCTCAGAAATATATTCCGGAGTGGTTCCGCAGCATCCACCTATTACTGAAGCGCCTGTTTCAATAAGATGCGGAACAAATGATGCCATATGCTGCGGAGTATCTGGATAAACAGTTTTTCCCGAAACAAGACGAGGAATCCCTGCATTGGGCTTTAACCAGACAGGAAGTGCTACTGAACTTTTTATTTCTTTTGCAATGGTTATAAAATCTTCAATTCCAAAACCACAGTTTGCACCTACTGCTGTGGCACCATTTTTTTCAATTAATGTAGCACATTCTTCAGGAGTTGTTCCCATAATGGTTTTGTAACCAGACGGATTTTTATTGAATGTGATGCTTACAACCACGGGCTTGTCTGTTATTGATTTTACTCCTCGTAAGGCGCACAGTGCTTCCCTTATATCACTCATTGTTTCTATTACAATTCCATCGGCACCTGAATCAATCAGAATTTTTGCCTGTTGCCTAAAGCACAATTCAGCATCTTTTTCACTCATATCGCCATAGGGTTCTAATAACTGTCCTGTTGGCCCGATTGAAGCAAAAACAATAGTTTTGTTTGCAAATTTCAGTGATAGTTCAACGCCTCTTTTATTAATTTCAACTATTTTTTCTTCAACCCCATATTTTTTCAGTTTGAATGCATTCCCGCCAAAGGTATTTGTCAAAATAATATCTGCCCCTGCCTCCACATATTTTCTGGCGATATCCTCTATTATTTCCGGGTGTGTGAGATTCAGAATTTCCGGGTATTGTCCACGGGAAATCTCATTTTTTGCAATTTCTGTACCCCACGCTCCGTCGGCAACCAATACTTTTTTCTCATCTAAGGTCTTCTTAAATTTGTCTATCATACCTTTATTATACACATAAATTTTTGTTCTTAACAATTACTCAAGGTCATAAAGAGATGCATCCGGTGACAGGTCTCCAAGTGTTGCGTCATTAGCACTTGTATTATATTTTGTTCCTATAGATTCAACATGACCGTCACAAAAGAGGACATTCGCCCTTCCATTGTGTCTGAAATGGACAGTTGGTCCATAATAATAAACATCTCCGGGTGCCCTGAGAAAATTGTTTGCAATCGTCTCTGATGTCCATAATGACCAGATGGCACTGTCAGCCAACAATACTGTTTGTGATGGATTCTGAATTCTGCTTATCTTTGCAGGGTCATCTGCCTGTCCCACCCATACCGAATAGCCACCGCCTATATACGAAGCGTTGTAGGCATATCCAGTGTATGGTCTATCATAGGATTTTAGTTTAAATCTTGAAGGACACTGGAATACTTGTTCATTAAGATAAACTCCAAGAAGACCCGGCCTCCAGTTTATCCAATCGTCTGTGGCAAAATCCCAGTCAATTTCACCTGTAAATTTATAGTAGTATGCTGGTGGGAAAAATTCATCATTATCCTGAACATACATGGTGAATGCAAGATATATCTGTTTTATATTACCCATGCAAACAGCAGATCTTGCCTTTTCTCTTGCCTTACTCAATGCTGGTAAAAGCATTGCAGCAAGGATGGCAATAATCGCTATAACCACAAGTAATTCTATCAGGGTAAACCCTGACACTGCCTTTTTACCGCTCATAATGCCTCCTTTTCCTGATGGATGTTATGCGGGCAAAAAGAAATGCCCGCTTTGCGGCGGGCTGCACCCTGATTTCTTAACCCAACTGTCTTCCTGTGCACCGCAGGAAGAACATTCCGCTTTTGCAGGCAGGTCTTCTGACTTCCTCCACCCGAACCCACCTTCCCGTCTTTTCAGACAGTGGCACTACAGGTTAGGGTTTCTCACACTTGTGTGAGAGAGGTTACAGCGCCGGGAGCGTGTCCGATTTCTGTTTTGCAGTCACGGACTTCCCTTTTAAGCCACAATAGCACCTGCAAATTTTGACATTAATAATTTTAAGTCTATTTTTTACTTTGTCAATACCCCGAATTGCCTTAGTGGTGTCCAAAGAAAATTTTATTAACCCAAATAACTATAACTGGTAATATAGGATTCGTAGTTTTTTCTTTTTATAAACTCTAGATTAACAAATCAATAATTTCTGTATTTCTGATTTCTTTGTTGCTGATTATTATTTTCGCTTTTCCCTTTTGTAAATCCCCTTTTTTCAAAG
>DYKA01000083.1 GCA_020722805.1 Vermiphilus sp. | reverse complement strand
GATTTATAGTAGATACTCAGTAAAGTACAATTTATTGCAAAGTGAAAATTGTAAAGTACAAAGTGAACTTAGTAAACAGTTCAAATTACATACGGCAAGAAGAATAAATAATTTTAATTTTGCAATTTACAATTTGCATTTTGCATTGAATATTCAGTAAACGGTGTTTACTGATATTTACGATTTATATAATAGACGAACTGAACTCCAGAAGGTTTATACACCATTTGCACAGGAATTGAAAAGTGTGTAATAATAACCCTGTATGGTGCAGAACAATTTTACCCTTTCAGGAAAGGAAGTCCCGCTTCCAGCAAATCTGGTTGATGATTTGTTGAAAATGTGGGAAAGGATTTTTGGAGAGGATTACCTATCAGGCCAGAATATTCGTCCGGTACTACTGGGAAAAGAAAAGAGACAGAACAGAGATATTGTTTTTCGTGCTTGTGAAAATGAGAAAACCGTAGCAACCGTTCATCTCACAATAAGCAGATTTGATAAGAGAATCGGTGGTATTGGAGAGGTTGCCACTTCTAAAGAATACAGGGGAAAGGGTCTTGCAAGAGCACTGTGTTCAATGGCAATCAATGAGTTTGAAAAAAGTGGCGGGAAATGGCTTTTTCTTGGCACATCAAATCCAGTTGCAGCGCGGCTTTATAATTCTCTTGGGTGGCGATTTATTCCAGGAACAAGGGTAATGATGATGACTGCACAATCAGGTACTCCTGAAGATTTTTTTCATTATTATACAGGACAGATAAACCGTGCCAGCATCAAAATTGTTCGTGGAAGTTCTCGTTTCAGATTACAGATAATACCTCTGGTAATTTTTCCCTGTGATGAAATTGTCCTTGACTACAATACAGGGATTTTTTCCACAAGATGGTTTGTTCAGAAATCATGCATGGGTCTATATCCAAGATATGAAAAGATTTGTGATGATGGTGCCTGGTTTGTTGCTGTCAGCGGCAAATTTCTCGCTGGAATTTCAAGCGTGAGATTTTTTGAAGGAAATACTGCCCAGATTGATGGGTTCTGTATTTCTAATAATGAAACCACACTCCTGAATCTGTACAGAAGGGCAATCAAATTTGCATTTATGAACAATGCCAGCAAAATTCATATGATTGCAGATAGTGCCGATAGAAAGAAAAACGCATTTCTTCTGAGGTTAGGATGTCTGCCATCGGGTGAAACCATAAAGGTTGAATCAAAAGAAGGAATTCTTGAACTTTTTGTTTATGACTATCAATCTGCAAGAAAGTAGAAAAAATGAACCTTGAACAAATTGAAAGATATTTTGAATTTCAAAAGCGCAGGACAAACTGGATTACGGAAATAAGGGCGGGCTTTACTGTTTATTTAACTATGGCATACATCCTTTTTGTGAATGCTGTTATTTTGAAAGACGCTGGAGTCCCGTTTAATGCATGCGTTGTGGGTACTGCACTTGCCGCGGGGATTAGCTCAATCCTTATGGGAGCGGTTGCAAATTTTCCTCTTGCTCTTGCTGCAGGAATGGGTCTTAATAGTGTTCTTGCTTATGCCATTGTCATAGGACAGGGTATATCCTGGCAGGTTGGAATGGGTCTCATTTTTCTTGATGGGCTTATTGTGTTTATCCTGGTGATGGCAGGTTTGCGTGAGGCGGTTATGAATGCTATACCTGTGCCTTTAAGGCACGCAATAGCAGTAGGAATCGGAATGTTTCTTTCGTTTATAGGACTTCTGCATTCTGGAATTGTAGTTATAGACAAAAATATCCTTTTGCCATCTCCTGGCGATTTTTCCAGCATTTCAACAATTATTTCTGCATGCGGGATACTTATTACCGCGGTGCTTGTTGTATTGAGGATAAAGGGAGCAATTCTTCTCGGGATTTTGATTACAACAGCACTTTCACTTATTGCGGGTATTTCTACCCTCCCGTCAAAAATCAGCATGCCTGATTTCAGCACAATAGGAGCCCTTGACATAAAAGGTGCGCTGAAACTATCTCTTGTTCCATCTCTTTTTGCTTTTATTATTGTTGATTTCTTTGACACCCTCGGAACCGTTACTGCTGTCGGTTATCAGGCGCAACTTACTGATTCTGGTGGAAGAATTGAAAAACTCAGGGCAATACTCGGAATAGACGCAATTGGCGCAATGCTTGGCGGGATGTTTGGTGCCAGTTCCAATACTTCATATATTGAATCCGCAGCAGGCATTATGGAGGGTGGCAGAACTGGTGTAACGGCAATTGTTGTCGGGATTTTATTTCTTATCAGCATTGTTATTGCTCCATTTGCTTCTATTGTGGGTTCCCAGGCAACCGCACCCGCGCTTGTAATTATTGGATTCTTGATGATGCAGAACATAACCCAGATAAATTTCGGAGAGATTGAAAGCGCAATTCCCGCCTTTATCATTATTGTTTCAATGCCTTTTACTTATTCAATATCACATGGTATCGGATATGGATTCATAACGTATGTTGTCCTGAAACTGGCAATGGGTGAATTCAGAAAGGTTCATCCTCTTATGTACGCAATTTCATTTATTTTTGCAGTTTATTTTATTGCAGAAAAATGATAGGAGGTTCAGACGAATATGGATATAGAAGGCCTTCTGGCAATTATCATAGTCGGATATTTTCTGGTATTGCCTTTTGTCCTTCTGGTTAAGGTTATCAGGCTTCATCGAAGAATTAATGAGATTGAAAAATTTCTTGAAATAAGGCCGGTGAAACATAAAACAATCGGGCAAGTTAAAGGAATACCTGAGAAAACAGAACCAAAGACAGTGTCAGCCGAAAAACCCGCCATAAGCTGGGAAACTGAACTTGGAAGAAAATATTTTTACTGGATAGGGATATTCATTTTTTTGGTTGGTGTTGCATTATTCCTGAAACATACTTTTGAAAACAGATGGTTTAATGAGGTTGTGAAGGTTATCATAGGAATTGTTTCGGGTGCGCTTTTTACTTTCGCAGGAAGCCGCATTATTGCAAGATACAGGCAGTTTTCTCTTGGTCTTTTCGGAATAGGCACTGTCATATTTTATCTTTCTTTTTACACTGCCAACAATTTTTACCACATCATTCCATATATTACCGCGCTTATCATGATGACTCTTGTAACTTGTTTGTGCGTGGTTCTGACCCTTGCCCATGATAGCATATTCCTTGCATTTATCGCACTTATAGGTGGTTTTCTGACACCTCTTATTCTGCAGAATCCTGTTGAGATTCCTCATTTGACTGCTTTTTTCGGTCTGGCATCATATCTGTTTCTGCTCAATGCAGGATTTATAGCAGTCAATATCCTCAAGCCCTGGAGAATTCTGTCTGTTTGTGCAGCATTCTTCACCTACTTGATTCTTTATCTATGGGTGCAGGAGTTCTACACTGCACAATTTTTTGCCGCAGCTATCAGCTGTATTTCTGTTTTCTTTCTTGTTTATCTTGTTTTTATCCTTTCAAGATTCAGTGTGGCTTTTAGCTCAAAATCCCTTGATATAGTGTTGATTGTTGCCAATACCGCAGCATATTCAGGATTTGTTTTTTACCTTGTTAACTCTATATCCCCTGATTTCAAGGGTATGGCTGCAATTGCGATTGCTCTTATACACACACTTGCTGCTTTCATTTACGGGAAAACAAGCCACAGGGACGAGAATGTAACACTGCTGTTGCTTGGTACTGCCCTTGTGTTTTTGACGATTGTTTTTCCCCTGTACCTGAAAAACACATACATAACAATAGCGTGGGTGTGTGAAGGACTTCTGATATTCTGGCTTGGTTTGAGAATCCCATCGGAATTTATGAGGATTTTTGGCTATATGATTTTTCTTCTTACGATATGCAGGTTTCTGGCATTTGACACTGAACTCCAATGGGTAAGATACACCACATTTCTCAATGAAAGATTTCTCACAGGAATATGTGTTGTTGTCTGTTTATTCCTTTCATCTGCTCTTTCACTGAAGCGGATGAATGTTCTGAAAGAGCAAGAGAAAAGATTTCCTGCTCTGCTGGCAGGTATTGCGCATGTATTCATGTTTATTATTCTAACAATAGAAATCCAGGACGCTTGCAGGGGTAGCACAAGCAGATTTGTTGAACAAATCTTTTTGAGCATATCATGGGCGTTATATGGAGGGATGCTTCTGGCAGCAGGAATGATATTCAGGGTAAAGATGGTTCGTTATTTTGCTCTTGCCTATCTCGCTCTTGCAGTATTGAAGGTTATCTTCTTTGATTTATTTTCAACAGGGAAAATATATCGTGCTGTCATATCCATTGTTGTTGGAGCAATATTGATTCTTGTGGGATTTGTTTATCACAGAAAAAAGGATCTTTAGACCATGAAAACAAGAATTTTATTTCTTTCTCTTCTAATATTAATTTTTTGCATTTCATGTTTCGCTGATTTTTCGGTTTCAAAATGGAAATTCAGAAAAGAGATTTTTGTAAAAGGTAATACCGGTGATATTGCGGAACTTCAGATTGACACAGAGATTCTTTCAAACTCAAGACCTGACCTTGCTGACCTGCGTATTATTTCAGAAAACGGTAGAGAAATACCGTATATTATTTCCCTGAAAAAAGAAATCAAAAAAACAGTGGAGTATCACCCTGTTATGCTGAATAAATCATTTATTCCCGGCAGTCACATGCTAGTTGAATTTGACATGGGCAGCCAGAGGGTTTTGCATAACTGCCTTGTCCTCAATATTTCTGCAAGCAACTACATTAGATGGGTGGAGGTTAAGGGGAAAAACAATGGGAAATGGTACACACTTACAACCAGCGGTTTTATTTTTAACCATTCAATTCCTGATGCAGGTGTATCGGCTTCAAGCACAAGAATACCGTATCCACTGACCGATTTCAGATATATCCGTGTTATCATTCACGGTGGGTTTCTTGATGTTCAAGGTGCAACACTCTTAAAAGAAGATTTCATACCTTCGCAGGAAATAAGATATGCCGCTGTTGTGAAAAAAACAGGCGAGTCAAAGGACGGTAAGGCGATAGAATATGTTATTGATACCGGAGTATCCGGGCTACCACACTACCGGCTTGAAATTCAAACAGACCAGAAAAATTTCCATCGAAGGGTTGTTATTTCACCATGTAGAGATATTTCAAATCCTTCTCAGAATCAGATTCAGTATGAAGGCACAATATATTCGTTCCATACAGAAGAATACTCAGAATCAAGCAAGAGCGTTGTTTATCCAGAAAGCAACACAAGATACTTGAAAATATTTCTGTACCACTATGACGACCGGCCGCTGACTGTGAAGAATTTCAACCTTTATGGAATTGTAAGAAAACTTTCATTTCCTGTTTCTGCTCTGGAAGGTGAATCAGGAGTTTTCCTTTACTACGGAAACAATGATGCGAATTATCCAGTGTATGATTTTGCAAGGTACCAGCCTCATCTAAAAAACCCGAACGTCCTTATGTGCACGACTGGAAACCAGGAAAATAATAAGTTATTCAGAACTTCCCCGTTTGAAAGGTTTGAAAAAAACAAAAGACTTCTGTTGGGTGTAGTTATGGCGGTTGTTGCAATTATTCTTGGATTTTTTATTGTGAAAAACATAAGAGGTATAATAAGAAAAGCGGAGAAACAATAAAGCCGTAAGAAAACATTAGGTACAGGACGACTGTGCCAGTTTTAGATAAACAACTATTGCAGGGAATGATGAAAGTTTCTGTATCCGTTTCAGTAATGGTGGCAAGCGGGATTCAGACCCTGAATAACCGAATTATTACAGCATTTCCAATTATGAACAGGAGGCAGGATGAAAGCGCCGGTGCGGATTATGCCATGCCTTGATATGCAGGATGGAAGGGTTGTAAAGGGTGTTCATTTTGTCAATATTCGCGATGTTGCAGACCCTGTTGAGTGCGCCATTGAATACTGTAAACAGGGTGCCGACGAGATTGCGCTTCTTGACATAACAGCAACAATCAATGGGAGAAAAATTCTGATAGATGTGGTTCGAAATGTGGCTGAGGTTGTTAATATTCCTTTTACTGTGGGGGGCGGAATTTCTGACATAAAAACAGCAGAAGAAGTTATTGAGGCAGGAGCAGACAGGATTTCAATTGCATCTGCTGCCTTCAAAAATCCTCAGTTTGTAAGGGAAAGTGTCAGGTTATTTGGTCCTGAAAAGATTACGGTTGCAATTGATGTTGACCATAATGTCAAGGTGCCTTCTGGTTATGAAGTGTATGTTGATGGAGGAAGGACTCCAACCGGAAAAGATGCTATTGAATGGGCGAAAGAGGTTGATGGTTATGGGGTTTCAGTTATTCTCCCGACAAGTAAAAGGGCTGATGGTGCAAGGCTCGGGTATGATCTTCCAGTAATCAGGGCAATAAAGAGTGTTGTTTCTGCTGATGTTGTTGCCTCAGGTGGAGCAGGAGATCTTGATGATTTTTGTGATGCGGTTGAAGCAGGAGCATCAATATTGCTTGCGGCAAGTGTCTTCCATTTCGGCATAATTTCAATTCCTGTTTTGAAATCATATCTCAAGTCAAAGGGAATTCCAGTCGTTGAAAAGAAAGGATAGACTAATGAAGGCAATGGTGATTAAGAAAACAGTGGACATTTCAAAACAGAAACCACTGGCATTTGTTGATATGCCTGTGCCGGAACCAGAACAAGGCCAGGTTCTTATCAAGGTTTCTGCCTGTGGCGTCTGCAGAACAGACCTTGATGAGATAGAAGGTAGAACCCCGCCGCCAAGATATCCTGTGATACCGGGTCATCAGGTAGTCGGAAGGATTACTGATTGCGGGAAAAATGTGAGGAAATTCAAAAAGGGTGAAAGGGTTGGTGTCGGCTGGATTTTTAGTTCCTGCGGTGTTTGTGAATACTGCATTTCCGGCAAAGAAAACCTGTGTGATTCATTTCTGGCTACAGGCAGGGATGTTAACGGTGGATACGCGGAGTATATGGTTGCCCGTGAGGATTTCGTATTCAGAATTCCTGATTGTTTTTCAGATATTGATGCAGCACCCCTTCTGTGTGCCGGGTCAATTGGCTGGCGTTCCCTTCGCTTTACAGGCATAGAAAATCACAAAATTATTGGACTGTATGGTTTTGGAGCATCAGGCCATATCGTTATTCAGATTATCAGATGTCTTTATCCAGACACCAGAATCTTTGTTTTCACCCGTTCAGAAAAGGAACAGAAATTTGCCTGCGAACTCGGGGCATCATGGGCTGGAAGAATAACTGACAGGCCGCCTGTATTTCTTGATGCTGCCATTGACACGACACCTGCATGGCTTCCTGTTGTTTTTGCTCTTGAGAGTCTGAAAAAAGGCGGCCGGCTTGTTATAAATGCAATTCGGAAAGAGCCGTATGACAGGGACATCCTTGTCCATATTCAGTATGAAAAACATCTGTGGCTTGAAAAAGAAATCAAATCAGTGGCAAATGTCACCCGCGGGGATATTACGGAGTTTCTGCAGATTGCTTCAAAAATCTCTATAAAACCAGAAATTACTACATACCTTCTTTCACAAGCAAATACCGCTATACTTGACCTGAAAGTAGGGAAGAAAACAGGTGCAAAGGTTCTTGTGCCAGATCATTAAATAAAAAGACTCCTGCGGAAATTTGTTTGCAGAAGTTGAGATACATAGGTAACACCTTCCTGTTTTTTGAAAGAGTTTCTGATTTAGATATAATTGGTCAAAAACAGGGGGGTGAAAATGGAAGTCAAATACGCTAAAAAATTTCTTCCAT
>DYKA01000082.1 GCA_020722805.1 Vermiphilus sp. | reverse complement strand
AGGACATATAGGAGCAAATCTTGTCAGACTGTTTGTTCAAAGAAATTTTGATATAATCCTTGTTGCAAGAGGTATAAGTCCTTTTACGGACAGTTCAGGAACAAGGCTTGTGAAAAAAAACTATGATGACAGCAGAACCGAATGGGAAACCTTTTTCAAGGAAATAAAACCAGATGTGATAATTGATATACTTGGCACATATGCACCTGTAGTTTATGAAACAGGCAGGATTTGCTGCAAGCACTTTGTCTTGTGCGGTTCTATCTGGATGTTTGGTGAACCTAAGATTGTTCCAACTCCTGAACAAACACAATCACCCTGTATTTTTACTGGCTATGCAAAAAGATACAAAGAAATGCTTGAAATCAAAAATTTATCTAAAAAAGATGGAATTATTTTTACTGCCATTATGCCACCAAATATCTGCGGACCTGGAAAAATTCCACTTGACTGTTATGGAAGGCGAAGCATTGAAAACCATCAAAATCATAAAAAGGGAAAACCGGTACCACTACCAGAACCAGGTCAAACTTTAATAGGACCCTGTGATGCAAAGGATGTTGCACAGGCATTTTTTCTCTCTGTTCTGAACCCTGAAAATTCTGCTGATGAGATTTTTAATGTGGGCTCTGCATATGCTATTACTGTCAGGAACTTTGTTGAGACCTATGGAAAAATCTATGGTACGGAAATACCGGTGCAGTGGTGCAGCTGGGAAAAATATTCAACAAGAATTAATCCTGAACAAGGGGCAAATTTCCATTTCAAATCTCATATGTGTCCTGATATTACAAAAATATCTCAGAAACTCGGCTACAAACCAAAATATACTGCTGAAGAAACCATGGAAAGAGCGGTTTTCTGGATGAAAAGACAGAAAATGATTTGATTATTAGGAAGCAATATGAGAATTCTGATTATTGATATTGATACCCTGCGACCAGACCATCTGGGTTGCTATGGATATCACAGAAATACGAGCCCGAATATTGATGCAGTTGCTGAAAAAGGAATTACTTTTACAAACTATTATTGTTCTGATGCTCCCTGTCTTCCAAGCAGGGCAGCACTTGTCACCGGGAGGCACGGCATCCACACAGGAGTGATAAATCACGGTGGACAGATGGCTGATATGTTTCCAGAAGGGAAAAGCCGGGGTTTTTCTGATAGATTAAGATATGGTTCTCTGTGGGGAATGTTTGGATTTAACGGGTTTCATACTGCATCAATATCAACCTTTGCCGGAAGACATGGTGCATGGTGGTTTCATGCAGGATTGAACGAGGTTTATGACATAGGTCTCAATGGTATGGAATCCGCTGAACAGGTTACCCCTGTTGTTCTTGACTGGATAGAAAGAAATGCCCAAAAAGATAACTGGTGTCTTCATGTTCACTACTGGGACCCTCATGTTCCGTATCGTGCACCAGAGACATTTGGAAACCCTTTTCAGAATGAACCTCTGCCTTATTGGATTACTGAAAAGACAGTTAAAGAATGGAAAAATTGTGTTGGGGGACATTCTGCCCTTGATTATGGAATGTTTGGACCGGCAAACATACAATCAAGATTTCCAAGACATCCTGCAGTAATTTCAGATATGGACGCAGCGAGAAAAATGATAGACGGATATGATTGTGGAATAAGGTATGCAGACCAGCATATCGGCATTATTCTTGATGCTCTTGCCACAAAAAAAATTATTGATGATATGGTTGTGATAATAACCTCTGACCACGGCGAAAACCTTGGAGAGCTCGGCTGCTGCTCTGAGCATGGAACATCTGATTACATTACCCATAGAATTCCATTGATTATAAGGTGGCCAAACAAAACTGAAAATGGTACTGTGGATAAAGGGCTTCACTATAATATTGACCTGCTGCCGACACTTGCTGATATGCTTGATATAAATCCCCCTGATGATATTGATGGGAAAAGTTTTGCAAGAATAATCAAGGAGGGTTCTGACTTTGGCAGGGATTATCTTGTTTTAAGTCAGTGCTGCCATGGCTGTCAGCGTTCTGTAAGATGGAAGGACTGGATATATATCAGAACATTTCACGATTTTTACCATCTTTATCCTGAGGAAATGCTTTTTAATGTCAAGGAAGATCCTCACGAGCAGAAAAACATGTCTGATAAACTACCTGAATTATGTGCTGAGGCCACACGCCTGTATCTGAAATGGTATGATGAAATGATGATGTCTTCCAGGTATTCTGTTGATCCTCTGTGGATGGTTCTGAAAGAAGGAGGCCCTTTTCATTCAAGAGGCAGATTAAAGGAATACTGCAAACATCTTTCAGAAACAGGCAGATCCTGGGCGATTGAACTGTTAAGAAAAAAACATCCTGAAGAATTCAGATAAACATTTATCGCGAGAAAATTGAAAGATGAAACACCTGATATAACAGACATCACCTCCAGGAGTGGTGGAAGATGAAAAAAGAAATACGCAAGAAATTTGAAAACTGGTGGAATGGAAATTCAGAAAAACTCCTTGTTGATATCTGTATTTTGAGGGACAGAAACTTTCTATCTCTGAATAATTTCTGGCCTTCAAAAGATCTGACGCCTGACTTTGAAAAACTGGTAAATGCTCAGATAGAAAATGCAGGAAAACTTGAATATCTGGGTGTTTCATATCCTGTTCTACCGCATATGTGGGGTGGCCGCGGGACTCCAATGACCATGAGTGCATTTCTTGGATGCAATGTTATTTTCAGGGAAGAAACTGTATGGTATGAAAAGTTCGTTGACGACTGGGAAAAAATAAACATCAAGTTTGACGAAGGAAATCAGTTTGTTCAGGCAAGCAGAAAACTTATGGAAAAACAGATTGAAAAGACTGATGGCGATTTTATTATAAGAATGCCTGATCTTGGTGATGCTCTGACCTGTTTTTCCCTGATGAGGGGAATTGAAGACCTGTTAATGGACATTGTCAGGGTTCCGGAACTTGTAAAAGAAAAAATTGATGAATTTGTTTCAGCCTGGATTGAAGCACATAGTTTCTTTCATAGAATCTACAGTTCAAAACTGCCAGGTGATTCTTCCTGGCTTGCATGGGCGCCAGGTAAAACATATGCCTGTCAGAGTGATTTTTCAACAATGATTTCGCCGAAAATGTTTGAGAAATTCGTTGTTTATGAACTTGAAAAAATAAAGGCCTACCTTGAATACATTGCCTGGCATCTTGATGGACCCGATGAAATAAAACATCTTGAAATCCTGCTTTCACTTCCCTATGTCAGAACAATTCAGATAGTTCCCGGAGCAGGAAGGCCGCCCTGTGCTTCTGAATTGTGGCTTCCAAATATTAAGAAAATTCTTGAAAAAGGCAGGAATGTTATTCTTTATGCTTCCACAGAAGAACAGTTCAGAACACTGGTAAATCATTTCCCATCAGGAAGAGTTTTTATTGGTTGCACTGCAATTGATCCTGAAAAAGAGAATGACAGGAAGTTTTTGAAGCAGGTTGAACCGTACCTGTGATGTTGACAATTGCCGCACAAAAATATAAGATTTTACAAGAAGAAATAGTGACACTCTAACGAAAGGATGAAAATGGAACTGAAAAAAAATTGTGCGTTTTCTCTTCTGGCGCCGACAAGTATGGGTATCAGACTAACACCTGTTGACAACCAGCCAGTACATTGCAGTACAAACTTTTTTATGCAGGCGACCAGTGCTGAATCAAATGTTGTCAGTATATCATCATACCTGGGCCTGCCTGTAAAAATTCTAACTGCTTTTGTAAAAGGAAGCCCGATCGCGAGATTCATAAAGGACAATCTTGCAAGCAGACATATCGTTGTTGAAGCAAAAGAAGTACCCCAGGGCGGACCATGGGGATACAGACATCAGATTAATATAGGAGACACGGGTTACGGTGCCAGAGGACCAAAGGTGTGGAATGACCGTGCTGGCGAGGTTGGAAGAACATTGAAGGCAGAGGATTTTAACCTTGATAGAATTTTCGGCAAGGAGGGAGTACAGATTATCCATCTGTCAGGACTGATTGGTGCTCTTTCTCCAGAAACAGGAAACTTCTGTTTGCATCTTGCAAGAACAGCAAAAAAATACGGGACCCGCATCTCTTTTGATTTGAACTACAGGGCATCTTTCTGGAAAAACAGAGAGAAAGAGCTGCATAAAATTTTCTCAGAGATTGCGGGAGTGGCGGATATCCTTGTGGGAAACGAAGAGGACTTTCAATTATGCCTTGACATCCAAGGGCCAGAACCTGGAGGAAAAGATATTAAGGCGCAGATTGACGGATTTAAGGGCATGATTGAACGGGCAAAAAAAAGTTTTCCCAATGTAGAAGTTTTTGCAACAACTCTGAGAGAGGTTATCAGCGCAAATCAGCATCTCTGGGGAGCAATTATGTCAGTTGGTGCACAGTGGTATGTTGTTGAACCCCGTGAAATCTTTGTTCTTGACAGAATTGGCGGTGGAGATGGTTTTGTGGGCGGAGTACTTTATGCCATTTTGAAGAATATGCCTGCTGAAAAATGGATACAGTTTGGCTGGGCATGTGGTGCACTTGCTGTTACAATGTTAACTGATTATTGCCAGCCGGCTGATGAAGAGGAAATCTGGAATATCTGGGAAGGTAACGCGCGGGTAAAAAGATAATATCAGTCATCCGATTTCAAATATTTCATAAAGCAGTTTTACTGAAGTAATCATTAAACAGTAGTGAAGAATCTATTTTCAGGGAAGACTGCACAATTCATAGGTATCTACCTTTATTCCTGAAGTTTTCACCCGAATTTATTTCAATTATTCGGTAAAACTGGTATAATAACAAGGAGTAATTTTTGCATGGTTAGCGCGAAAACAGGAGGGTTAGCCTAACGGTAAGGCAGTGGACTTGAAATCCACCGTTCCAGCGATGGAACATGGGGGTTCAAATCCCTCACCCTCCGTTTTTTTCCTGAAAGGGATTTGAACTGGAGCGGTGCTGGTGCGATGAAGAAAGAGCACCGTATAGCACTAAGGCCGAGAAGGTGAGGCCGCTGACCGAAGCACAGACATCTGTCTGTGCAAGAAGCTAAGGGATTGCGAGCAAGCGAAGACCTATGCGGTGGGCCGAGCTGAGTCGTAGTGGGAGACGAAGCCGCTCAAATCCCTCACCCTCCGTTTTACCAGATTCTGCATTCTTTTGTTTAATGCTTCTGTTGATATCGTGAATTCATAAGTTTTTTTCTTGACTGGTAAAAATAATTGTGGTTTAAATACAAGAAGACCATACACCTATGAGAATAAAAATATTTCCTGAAAATTACAAAATTGCCATCATAAGAACATCTGCAATTATCGTACTTTTGGTTGTAATCAGATTCTTCTTTATCCAGTGGTTCAGAATCTTTGGTATGAGTATGGAACCAACGATACATGATGGTTCAATAGTGCTTGTGAATAAAATTGCCTATAAATTTCATAACGTTGAAAGAGGGGATATTGTTGTTTTCAGGACTTCAAACAGACCTTATGTATATTTTGTTAAAAGGATACTGGCTTTCCCGGGAGAAAAACTTGAATTCAGGAAGGGTCGTCTTTTCATAAATGGTATTGAAATGCCTGAGCCGTATCTGAAGGAGTGTGGATACTGGAATGTCAGACCTATTATTATCAAAGAAAACCATTATTTTGTTTGCGGAGACAACAGAACCACAAGTTGGGAAAGTCATTTTCATCCCCAGATTTCAAAGAAAAATATTGTTGGTAAATTGATTGGATTCAAATGAGAAAAAAGAAAACTAAAAGAAAACTAAAATTCCTTGTTTTCCTCATTATTTTTTGCGGCATAGTTTCAGGGATAAAATTTTTATTTTTCCCTGACGAAAACGCAAAGATCCGCAAAACAATTTCACTTGCGATATCTGAATTAGAGAAAAAACAGATAAATAGTTTTATCAGACATTTTACCATTGACTACAGAGATTGTTTTGATAATACCTATGGCACTCTTTATATTTTTTTGAGAAATAATATAAATATGGTGAGAACCATCAATATCAATGTTAGCCAGGTAAAAATTGAGATTAAAAAATCAGATGCGGTCGTGAAATTTTTTGCAACTGCTTATATAAGAACCAATGACAATGAGTATTATAAAGAAGCTGGTAGATTTATTCTAAAGATGAGAAAAGAAGATTTCAAGTGGCGCATATACAGGTTGGATGAGATGGAATATGAATTTGACTGAGACCAGTATACTCAACATACCAGACTTTTTAGAGAAAGAAACCTGTTTTCTTTTATATTTTCTCCAAATTTTCTTTTAGCCATTCAACACATTTTTTATAGCCATCTTTATTGTCTTTTCCTTCATACTCAATACACCAAACACCTTTGTAGCCTGCATCCTTTAATATTTTAATTGCTTCATTTATTGGTACTTCACCCTCACCAAGTACTTTACCTTTGTAATTAGGTTTAATGCCAGTACCATCTTTAAGATGTGTATGAAGTGTATAAGGAGCAATTTCTTTATAAATTTTTGTTAATTCTTCAATTTCATATCCATACCATCTATAATTCATTGTATCAAGATTTGCTCCTAACCTTCTGGATTTAATTTTTTCAAAAATTTCAAGCTGAAATAAGTAATTATTTGTAATTTCTCCATGATTATCAAGAGCAAAATAAACATCTTCTTTTTCTGCGAATTCTAGTGATTTTTCAATACCGTGAATAACTAAATCTTTAAATTTATTTTCCGGCACTCCTTCTTTTGGCCATCCTCCGTCAATCCTCAGTTGATTTACATCCAGGATTTTGATAACTTTACATAATTTACCTATCATTTTTACTTGTGCGTAAAGAGTTTCGTCCGATGGCTGGACAAAATCATTTCCTGCTGCAAGTTGAGAAACTTTAACATTAAATTTTTCAAGAAGCCTGGCAACTTTCTCTGCCTTATCTTCCATAATTAAATTTTCTTCCTCAATATCAGACCTTCTCAACTCAACATATTTAACCTCATTTTCTCTACACCAGGATAGAAAATCTTCAATTGGCACGCCACCAAAATTGTAATGTATTACTCCTATTTTCTTTTCCATAATTACTCCGGTTATTGTTGTAACTTATTAAAACCTATAAAAATTGAAATACTTCCTGCAAAATTACTGGTAAATTTATCAATTAAAAAATATCAGGAAAAGGATACTGCATGCTATTAGACTACCACTTAATGAGAAGATATGCAAGAACGAGAAGCAAAAGACGATAGCGCAGTTGAGCAGTCAGTATGGAGTGCATCCGAACCAGATTGGAAAATGGAGCACAAAAGCGAAGCATAGTTGATTGACAGGTTGTACAAATAAACTGGGAAGTTGTAAGTAGAACGGGACCGGCTGAAAAAAATATCTGTGATGCGGCAATGCGAGCTGATGGATTGGCGCGGTCCAGTTGGTATTACCGGCTTGTAGAGAAAATTCATATAGCGAGGATTTGATGAAGATGCTGAACAAAGAATATACGCGACATCCGTTCCGGGGAATAAGGCGACTAACTGATTGGTTAAATACCTGTTCCTCCCAGAATAGATAACATGTTTCCTACCAAAATGTCTTATCTAAAATAAACTTCTTTTCTTTCTTTTTTGTTTTACAATATCTTTTCGCTGATAACCTGCTTATCTTCCTCCTCTCTGCCATAGACAAATCCTTCCTTACCACTATCCACCCCTTTTTATGTAGATTTTTTAATGAGGCAATTTGCGGAACTGCAGAAGTTGAGATACATAGGTAACACCTTCCTGTTTTTTGAAAGAGTTTC
>DYKA01000081.1 GCA_020722805.1 Vermiphilus sp. | reverse complement strand
TATAGAAATTTCTTTTTTCCCTTTGATATTTTTAATATAAATCAGTTTTTGATAATTTTCAATTTGGACTGCAATTCTTGCGTATTATAGGTGGCACTTTCTTTCCATGTTTTTAGTCAATCATATGCTAAGTCAGAATATCTTTTTAGAAAAAGGCAGGTTTACCTGTTTTTTCAACTTATACAGAGGAAATTTTTGCCCACATATTTCTTATCAGTTTAGAAATAATGTCGTTTCCAGAAAATTCTATGTAAGGGATTGACTCCACGATTGATTTTGCAACTTGTAAAGAAAAAGGAATGCGACCCAAAATTTCAATGTCTTTATTTTTGCACAGATTTTCTATATCTTTGGAATTGTTGAGATTAAGGTCGTATTTGTTTATAACAACCTTTGTTTCAACCTTGAAATATTCAGCAACCTGTATTACCCTTTTCATATCACTTATCCCGGATAGTGTAGGTTCAGTTACCACAACGGCAAGGTCTATGCCTGACATTGATGAAATAACTGGACATCCTATGCCTGGTGGACCATCTATGATGATATATTGGGCTTTATTTTTCTCTCCGATTCTATGCGCCTTTTCTTTGATTTCCGATACAAGTTTTCCTGAATTTTCGGCTGCCACATCAAGTTTTGCGAAAATAAAAGGCCCATATTTTGTATCTGATATAAACCATTTGCCAGATTCTTTTTTTTCTAAACTTATAGCATTTGCCGGGCATACCAACTTACAGGCGCTGCAACCTTCGCAAGAAAAAGGGTCTATGAAAACTTTTTCAATGTTTCCATCCTTGTTTACAATTGCCTTTATGGCTTCAAATCTGCACACTTCAATACACCTGCCACATTTAACGCACCTGTCCTTGTTTATTTCTGCCTCATAACCTCCCTTAAAAATTCCAGATTTTTTTATATCAGGATGGAGTAAAAGATGGAGGTTTGCAGCATCTACATCACAGTCAACCATAACTTTGTTGTTTCCTGCCAAGCACGCCAGAGAGGCGGTAAAAAAAGTTTTACCCGTGCCACCTTTTCCGCTGATTACAAGTATTTTTTTCATCTTTTTTATGCTTTTTTTCCTTCAACAATATCGCAGATATCATGAAATAGTTTTTTAAACACCTGCTTATATTCTGGGAACAAAGAAACCAGAGGAATCCCATTAGAATACCCAACGGCAATTTCCCTTTTAAAAGGGATATGCAATAAAACCGGTATTTTATTCCTCAAACAGTACTTTTCCACTTCGCTGTCTCCTATATCCGAGCGGTTAATTACTACTGCTGTTTTTACCCCTAATTTCCTGACCATTTTAACAGCAAGATTGAGATCATTTAATCCAAAAGGTGTTGATTCTGTAACCAGGAGACAGAAATCTGTATTCTTAACAGTTTGTACTACAGGGCAGCTCGTACCTGGAGAAGCATCCAAAATATTCATTTTATCGCTTTTTATGTATTTCTTAAGTGCCTTTATAAGTGGTACAGGACTTGACTCGGATGGTCTGAGTTTTCCCTGGGCAAAGAACATTTTACTGTTTACAGTACCAATAGTAAGTTCGCCCTTTTCTTCGGGTTCCTCGTATATTGCGTTTTCAGGACATGCCAACCTGCAGGCGCCGCAATTATGGCATAATTGATAGAAAAACAGGACATTTCCTTTACGTCTTTCTTCTGGTTTGATTATTGCTATTGCATTATAAACACATACAGAAGCACATTTCCCACAAAAGGTACATTTTTTGATATCAATTTTTGGCCTTGGCAAATAGATTTTAAATTCCTTTTTTATTTCAGGTTTTAAGAAGATATAGCCATTAGGTTCCTCCACATCGCAATCCAGAAACTGGACATTTTCACTATCCAGAGATAATGCAAGCGATGTGGCAACCATAGTTTTGCCTGTACCTCCTTTTCCGCTTGCCACAGATATAATCATTCCCTTACCATCCTTGCTCCACATTTAAGACAGGTTTTCTCAAAGCATGGTACACCTGCCTGATGCGGAGTTTTTTCACCACAAGACGGACATACACAAAATCCTCCAGGACCCGCGCTTCTACCTCCCATTCTGCCTCTGCCCTGCCTGCTCTTGCCTGCCATAGGACCTTGCCCCAGGGGCCCTGTTCCATTTCTTCCTGGCATTTTACTCACCCCCCCTGGTGGTCGCATTCTGTTTTTTCTAAACCATAATTTTTGCCGGAACCAGGGTTACAAAGACTTTTTCCGGACTGAAGATTATATTTTAGCAGTTTTTCAATTACCTCGTTGATTTTTCCTTCTACCCCCACAATTGAATCTATCCCGTATTGTTGAAACAGGGCTAATGCGCGCTGTCCCATTCCACCACAGATAATAGCATTTACATTCTTTTTATACAGAAACTCAGGTAATTGTCCTGGATGATGTCCGGGGTTATCAATGACTTCTTTTTTTACGACTCTGTTGTTTTCAATATCTACAATGGTAAAAGACGGACATCTTCCAAAATGTGCTGAAACAAAATCTCCATCTGTTGAGATAGCAACTCTAATATTTAATTTCTGTTTTTTTTGTCTTTGATTACTCATGCCGAAGTGAGACGATACTGTAGGGTTTGCGGCATCTGCTTTCAATATACCTTTCTTAAAATCTTCTATCACATCCTTAACCTTACCTTTAATATCTGTTATAACCTTAATGCCGGCCTGGTTTAGGACATTTGCTGCGTTAGGACCAAGATTTCCTGTAAGGATAACCTCAACATCTTTTTCTAACATCAACTGAGCATTTTTTATTCCGGCACCACCCATTTCTGATGTGGCTGCATTCTCAAACACCTCAAAATCATTGGCATCTATATCGTAAAAAATAAAATAAGAACACCTGCCAAATCTTGGGTCAACATTTGCCTCTAAACTGTTTCCGTCAGAAGTTATACAGATTTTCATAGATATTACTCCTCGTATATTATCGGTTTATATTTCCAAAGTTTCACCAACCCTCAGAGACAGAAAATTTTTACTGTAATGGACTTTAAATATTTCTTCTGCCAGATTTCCTGAACAGTGTGTGGGACCAACTTTTTTTACTTCCATTTTTTTAAATTCAGAGACTAGGAGATTAATGATTCTGCTGTCTGTTTCAATAAGGTGAAAACCACCCATTATTAGATAGAGTATTTCATCAGGAAATGCAACTTTTACAGTTTTTATTATTTTCAGTATCCCTGGGTGCGCACACCCTGTAATAATGGAAATTCCATTTTTAGTTTTTATTACCAACGCCTGTTCTGATATTGTTTTTCCATTATATGTGCCTTTTATTTCACCTGTTGAAAAGATATTTTTCTGTATTTCAGTCATGTTTTTTATCTCTACGAGAGATGCCTTCATCTTCGTAACATTTTCTTTAAATTCTCGGCTGAAACCAGCACATACATAAACCAGAAGTTCTTTTTTGTTTTTTAACAGTTCCCATAGTCCACCTGTATGATCCCAGTGGTCATGAGATATAACGACGTGTTTGATATTATCTATACTGATATGCATCTGTTTTATATTGTTCAGAAGATATTCGCCTTTCTCTCCGGTGTCAAAAAGTATCATGTTATCAATCAGGCATGAAAAACCCCATCCCACACGAAGTTTTTTATCCTTGCCGACAGAATCAAATAAAATTTTTATCTCCATACTATCTTTTTCTCGGGAATCTTTTTTTCATGGTACATTTTTATGATGTGTTGCAAATTGTCAAAATTTTTAATGCAGGCCAGGCTCCCGCAGAAAATGCGGGAGCCGTAAGAGACTTATTCCTTTTCCTGTGCTGCTTTTTCAAGGATACTTATGCGTTCCTGAATGGATTTGAGCTCTTCCTGCATTGCCTTTGCCTGCTCTTTAAGAATTTCTGCTTCTTTCCCGGGTGTTATCTCCTGGCCGTAAAAAGGATAAGCAGCTGGTGGATATATGTACCCTCTGTAAGCGGGAAATCCCATTGATGCTCTCATCCAACCAGGAAGACCTGTTGCATAATACCAGTGTCTGAATCCTCTGCCTCTACCAAACCGTCCACGTCCAAAACCCCAGAAACCTCTTCCTGGAATTGGATTCATATACCCTGGTACAGGATATCCTGCACAATATCCTGCTGCTCTTCCTGTCATTGGGCCCATTCCTGCAGGACCAGTTCCATCTCCATAAGGCATCTTTTTCCACCCCCTTTCTGTTAATGAAAACCATTTTCAATAAATAATACCTCTATTTCTTTCGGGTGTCAAGAGCTTTGGGTAATTTCAGGATTTTATTGCAGAGACAAAATAGAATTCGGGCTCGTCAATGATTTTTTCTGGTTGAAAACCATGCTTCCGGACAAACCTTCCAAGAACGCTTCCTGTTGGAACCCTATCTTTTCTGATGCATCCGCCAGCATTCTGGTGAATCTTGTTCACAAAACCCCTTCCTGCTGGATGTGAAATAACAAGTACTCCATTTTTTTTGAGGATCCTATAGATTTCTTTCAGAGCAATTTTTTTTCTTTCAAAATGCGGGAAACAGGCATTACATATAACATAATCAAAACATTCATCAGGAAACTGCGTTTTATGAATATCAGCAACAAGAAATTCAACATTTTCAAAATGATATTTTGCTTTTGCTTTTTCTATCATTGCTGGTGAATAATCAACAGCAGTAATCCTGCCTAATTTCCCGATTTTCTTCAAGATATACGGGACAAGAACTCCTGTTCCTGTTCCAACATCACAAACATGAGAACCTTTTTTTATGTTTGTTTCTTCCACAACTTTGCTGAGGTTTCTGTGTTCAGGATGAGAATCCCAGTTTTCTGCATGTTTGTCAAAAAACCTGCGTCTGCGGCTTCGCATATGTTTTCCTTTTTGGAGAAAAAATAGTTGAAAGTATAAAAATAATAACCGAAGATAGTGCAATCGGTGCACCTGCTGGAATATTTAGCCAGAATGCCGTTAGAAGTCCGGCACATCCTGATAAAACCCCGAACAGAGAAGAAAGCAAAAACATTCTTTTCAGGTCGTATGTCAGCTGATACGCTGCTGCAGCAGGATTAACAATAAGTGCAAATACTAAAAGTCCTCCAACTGCTTTTATTGACGCAGTAATTGCAGCACCACTCAGAAACAGAGCCAGGTAATAGATTAATTTTGCAGGAATTCCGGAAGCAAGGGCAAGAATTCTGTTGAAAATCAATACCTGTATCTCTTTGAAAAAAACCAACACAAATACAAACACAAGTATGCTGACAATTCCAATTATCAAAAGGTCATTTCTACTGACAGTTAAGATATTTCCCCATAGAAATTTCAATCCTTCGCTTTTTGAGCCAGGTATCATCGGTAGAAGTAAAAAAGAAAGCCCAAGAGATGAAGAAAACACAATTCCAAGAGATGTATCTGCTTTTATCTCGCCCCTGTCAGAAAGCGGACCAAGAATGCCTGCAATGATGAAGCAAAATATGAAAGAACAAACCACTGGATTAACATGCAGGATAATACCTAAAAGTGCACCTGCAAATGCTGCGTGGGACATGGAAACGCCTATAAAGGATATCCCCATTGTTACAACAATTACACCAATAACTGAACATACAAATCCCGTGAGAATTGCGGCAAGCCATGCATAAACCATAAAATTATAAAATTCCATGGATTGCTTCCTGAGAAATAATTCTGCCTTCCTCCAAATACAGGATACGGCTGCATAGTTTTTCAATCACATCTTTTTCATGGGAGACAAGAAAAATCGTAATGCCTTTTTCTTTGTGCCAGGTCTTTATAATCTCAATGATTTTTTCTTTTGATGTTTTTGAAATAGATGAAAAAGGTTCATCAAGCAATAATATCTCTGGATCCTGCATCATTGCTTTTGCTATCATCACTTTCTGGCGCTCTCCACCAGAAATCTGGCCGAATGGCCTATTGAAAACACTTGAAATCTCAAGTTTTTCCATCAGCTGGCATGTTTTCTTGAGCATTAAATCGTCTGGATAATGAAAAAGCCCAAGTTTTCCATAACATCCACTCAGAACAACTGTTCCTGCAAGTATTGGTGTTCTGTAGTCAACATCAAAATTTTGAGGGACATAGCCAGTTATGATTCTTATCTCCCTTGCTGTTTCAGGAGATAAAACTATATCACTTATGATTACCCTGCCTTTTTTACAAAACAGTAATCCATTGATAAGTGTCAAAAGGGTAGTTTTACCAGCTCCATTAGGTCCATAAATTGCTACAGATTCTCCAGGTTTTACAGAAAAGAAAATATTATTAAGGACTAATCTGTTTCCCCTAATAAGTGATACATTTTCAAAAATAACAGATTTCATTTTCCTGGTTTTGCAGATTTTTTTAGAAGGTCAAGATTCTTTATAACAGTTTTTTCAATGGTTTCTGTGTTTTCAAAACCACCAGGAAAGTTACTGAGGACAACATGGGGAATTTTTGTTATTTCTGATAGCTTTTGCCCTATAGATGTCCCACTTTGAAGATTGCTAACGATAATCCTTATATCATGAGTTTTTACCTGATTTATAATCTGACTGAGCTTGCCGGGTGTAAGTTCTTCATCCCTTCCAAAACAATCAACAACCTTAAACCCGAGGTATTCCAAGAATTCCTTCTGCATTTCAGAGGAGATAACAGACATTCCTGAAAGATGATTGGAAGAGATAAAGGTTTTTATCATTTTGTCAAGGAGAAACATTCTCCGAACATATGAATCACGATTTTTTAAATACATATGCTTATTTGCCGGGTCAAATGTTGATAAAATCTGCACAATTTTTTTCGCTGCTTTTATTTGAACATCAGGCATAAGCCAGCTACCAGGGACATCTATGCAGTATATCTTAGCACTTGAATCAGAAACAGCATTTTTTATATCATCAATAAAACCTTCCCATCCATGATACAAAAGTATTCCATTCTGACACAGTTTGCTGATATCTTTCGGTCTTAATTCATAATGCCCCGGACATACCCCTGGCGGAATCAAAACAGTCGTATTGACATTTAACTGACCTATCTCTTTTGTAATTGAAGATATCTGAGTGGTTGTGGTAATTATCTCAATCTGCTGTGCCCCACAGATACTGACAATCAAAAATAATGTTAAGAAAAGCCCTTTGTTAATAATTTGCATAGGATGTATCCCAGTATTTTCGCCACTCAGGCGCAATATCTGGAGTTGATGGGATCGGATTTCCACTGTCGTCGACATCTCTGACATTGCTGTGGAATTGTTCTGGCTTTAACCAGCCACAATGTCCATCTCCAAAAAGGATATTGCTTCCTCCTGAATGAACGCGGCACACCGCCCAGTGGCTTGTGCCATAATTGTTAAAAGCATAAGAACTGTCTGAGCTCAAAACTCCTGTATTGCTGTACGGTGGACCGGCGCTGCAACCTCCTTTACCATCTCTTTCCCTTCCCCAATCAAGAACAAGAATTTTTTCTGACGGATTGATAATTCTGCTTTTTTTGACTCCCATAAATCCGGGATATATCCCGCTTCCAATGTTATATCCTTGCCCCAGAAACCAGTTGTCAACAGCAATTGTTCTTCCATGCCGTGAAGGGCACTGGGAAATTCTTCCCCTCATTGCAGGTGAGACATATACCCATAATCTTGTCTTCCAGTATGGATTAATAGGATAATACTCGTCCCAGTCAGAAATATACAACTCAAAAGAAAGTCCCAGTTGCTTGAAGTTGCTCATACAAACTGCCTGTCTTGCTTTTTCTCTTGCCTTTGAAAGTGCAGGTAAAATCATTGCTGCAAGAATGCTTACAATCGCAATTACCACAAGCAATTCAATGAGAGTGAATCCTTTTTTCATAATGCCTCCCTTTTGTTTTGTG
>DYKA01000180.1 GCA_020722805.1 Vermiphilus sp. | reverse complement strand
GCTTCTGTTCTTGATGAGATTGCTGGTCTTGTGCCTCAAAGGCAACAGGAAGCAATTACAAACCTTCAGCAATGGCTACAGGCAGGAAAACAAGGACTGGAAACGGCAAAAACATCTTCTTTGGCTAATCTTGATTTAGCAAGGCAAGAAATAGAGCGACAATTACAACAAGGCAAACAATCAGTTTATGAGAGTTTAAGGAATTTACTATCTTCAGGTCAGCAAAAGATAGGTTTGGCAGGTGCAGGTCAGTCTTCTGCTTCACAAATGCTGGACTACGCAATGGGCAAACAGGCGGCAAAATCTCTTTCATCTCTTCAAGGACAGGCTCTGGGACAATTTACACAAATTGATATGAAGAAAAACGATGTGCAACAGGCTTATGATTTAGCAAATAATCAACTTCAGCAAAACTTCAATGAAAAAATGGCAGACATCAATGACAGATACAGCCAGTATCTTGATGAAATAAAAATGCAGAAAGCCAATGCGGACAGCAGAAAGTATCAAGCCCTGCAAAATCTTGAGTATAACTTAATGGAACAAGCAAGAAATGAGGCTTTAGCGGTAAGACAGAACTTCCTAAACTATCAGAATACAATTAGACAATGGGCACTTAACAGGCTTGGAGCGTTGGAAGATGTAAAAGCTCAAATGAGTCAGCAAGGCGTTTACACACCACAGCAATTGCAAACAATGGCCCTAACAGGGCTTCCTGTTGAAATGTCGCCGTCTTATATTGGACAAGGAGACATCGCCACACTTCTTGCAATGCAGGCGCAGAAGAGAAAGATGTACGAGGATTTGTTTGGTGGAAAGTAATAATTAAATAGTATGTATGAATGTATTAGACAAACTCAAAGAACTGCTAAAGAAAACACAACAAAGAGGACAGGAGAGTTTGGCTTCTATCGGGCATAACATCCAAAGCTACTTTAATCCTACTTCAAATCAGGGGCAAAACTTCTGGAGTACACCAGTTGCACAAAAGCTAGCCGATATTCAGCAAAGATACCAACAAGGCGGTGGAATAAAACAGTATTTTCTTCCTTATCAGATGGCGTCTGGAAAGGTAGCCACTGGAATAAAGCCGATTGATACTGCTTCAAAGTATGTCGGTCAATATATGAAAAACTACTGGGTAGAGCCTGCGCTGGATATTCCTCAAGCCGTAAAGCAAATCGGAACAGGAAAAAACTTCAAAGAAAAGGCACTTGGTGTAGGCAGA
>DYKA01000080.1 GCA_020722805.1 Vermiphilus sp. | reverse complement strand
CTGACAAGTACAAGATATCTGCCTGGCTGGGTAATTCTCACATTGACGCTTGCAATTGATTCTTCGCACTGTTCGGGTGCTCCGAGGAACGCTTTCCTTGAGAGGAATGTATTTGCAAGTGTCGCAGAAAAATAATTTTCTCCCCAGTTCTTTGCCTGCCACAGCCCCTTTTCAACCTTGAATTCCTCTGCCTCACAGAATATTGTTCCATCAGGTGCAGGCAGTACCGGTTCATTTTTACTTCTATACCTCTGGGCAGGATGAATATCTGCAGTCAGGTTTACCACTCCTGCTGTTAAAAACAGGAAAACGAAAAATTCAACCTTTGACATCATCAACCTCCTTTTTCATATTCCACATTGGTGAAAAATTCAGCCACTGATCAGGATATTTCAGAATATATTTTTCAAGATATCTGGCTCCCTGTTCAACAAGGGATATTATCTTTTGCTGCTGATCAGAAGCATAGGGAGCCTCCATTGGTTCATCAAAAATAAGCGCATACCTTCCTTTTTTTTCTCTTACCAAAAAGCCCGCAAGGAAGGCTGAATTCCATCTTGCTGCAAGGGTGGCAGGCCCCCTTGGAAGATACGTGTCTCTTCCCAAAAATCTGACACATATACCCTTTTCTGTAAAAAGTCTATCTCCGAGGATTGCTATGACATTGTTCTGTTTGAGTGCCCTCAGATACTCCTTTGGATTGGCTCCTGTCAGGATTACATTTACCCCTTTTGACCTGCGCCTTCTTATGAATATTGACGCTATTTTATCATTCTTGAATGGAAGCGCTACCGCTGAAAGATTATATCCCAATAAACTTGTTGCGATTCCTGCAAGCTCCCAGTTCCCAAGATGCGCGGTGATTACCACTGCTCCTTTTGATTTTGAAAGCGCCCTGTCAAGATAATGGATATTGACAACTCTGACCTTTTCCCTTACAAGTTTCTCATTCCATTTTGGAATCTGAAAAAACTCCACCATATAAGCTCCAAAGTTCCTGTAAGCCCGTTTGACACAGGTGCGCAGTGTTTTTTCATCAAACGGGATATTTTCAATCTGTAACCTGTATATCAGAACCTGCCTTAAGTTTTCAGTGATAATTCTTCTCAATCCAGGTGCAAGATAATATTTTAGTTCAGCGATAACATTTGCTGTAAAACACGCAAGCCAATCAGGAAGGTGTATTCCAAGAAAACAGAAAAACCTGTAAATGAGGTGTTCCATTATTATGTCTTTCGCCTGTTTTCTATTGATTTCCTGAGGGTTTCAGGGTCAGTATACTCCATCTCTGCTCCAACAGGAATTCCTGTTGCTATTCTGCTGACAAAGTAATTTCGTGCTTTAAGAAGACCTATTAGATATTGTGCGGTTGTTTCTCCTTCAGGAGTTGGATTTGTTGCAATGATAACCTCATCGGGTCTTTCTTTTTCAAGTCGTTCAAGTAAATCCTTAATCGTCAGATTGTCCACGCTTACCTTTTCAAGTGGATTGATTTTCCCGCGTAGAACATGATATCTTCCGCGAAAGCCGGCTTTTTCCATTGCAATGACGTCCCTGTATTCTTCAACCACAGCGATTCTTCTTTCCCTCGTTGTATCACTACACACCTGGCAGATTTCATGCTGCGATATTGAAAAACAATTCTTGCAAAGTTTTATGTTCTGTCTGAGATTTCTAAGATTGTCTGCGAGGGAAACCAGTTCATCTTCATCCATCTCAAGTAAAAACTCCACTATTCTTTCGGCGCTTTTCGTACCGATTCCTGGCAGTTTTCTCAACTGCTCAATGATTGTTCTTATAATGGGCGGGTATGTTTCCATCAGAACGGGAGATTTCCAAAATCACCAAGAATGTTTTTTGTTTCTTCCTGTATAATCTTTTCAATTTCTCTCTGGGCTGACTGCCATAACTGAAGAAGCATTCTTTCAAGTTTCACCTTGTTTTCAGGATACAGAAGTTCCTGAGAAATATCAATTGAAAGGAGTTCCATTTTCCCGTTGACCTTCATTGATATCTTTCCATCAGATGAAGAAACCTGACATACCTTACTCGCAAGAATCTTCTGAAACCTTCCTGCCTGTTTTCTTATCTGGCCTGCCTGTTTTAACATCTCAAACATGTTTGCCATCTATTCCTCCGTTTCAATGATTTCGCCACCGCCAAAAAAGTCAATAATCTCTTTAATTTCTATTTTTTCCTTTAATGGAATTTTTTTTTCTGCTGATGACAGAGAGCAGTTAATGGTATAATGACTCCCAAATATTTTTTCAAGTACCTTTTCAACGATGTGCTTATTTTCCATAACCCTTTTGCAGTGAAACGAATACTCCTGGCTAAAAACAACATCTATGCGGCCATTCTCACACTTCAATGGTCTTCCCTCCCTCAATGCTGCCTGAACAGTTGGCTTTTTCTTTTTCAATTCAGAAAGGACCAGTTCCCATTTCTGTGTTATTTCAGAGACAGGCATTTCTGATATCTCTGGTGTCTTATCTGGCTCTGTAGCCAGAACAGGTTTTTCACTTACTGAGTTTTCTGAGGCAGGCAAATCAGGTTTTCCTGTTTCAGGGATAAAAAGATTTTCCTGCGGCTCAGATGATTTCAACATTTCAACAAGATTAAAACAGAGAAGTTCCGCAAGAACAAGTTCAAGGGGCTCGTATCGGATTTTTTCTTTTGTTTGCATAACTGATTCAAGAGCGCGAATAAGATTTTCAACAGGTATATGTTTGAAAAAATCTATGTTTGAGTTATCAATCTCTTCATCAACAACCTGTATTCCATACTTGTTCCAGATAACAAGTTGAATTTTTCTTGCAGCTGTGCTGAGAATATTTGTTATATCTTTTCCTTCAGAGACAATCCTGTGGAGATGCAGGATTGACGATTTTGTATCTCCGCATGCAACGTGTTTAAGAAGATTCCAGACGTTTTCTCCTGAAGGTAGGCCAAGAACCTCCCGGGTTATGTCAAGGGTGATGTCTTTCCCGTCTGATAATATGATTATCTGGTCAAGATAACCCAGAATATCCCTTAAAGAACCCGCTCCTGATTCAATAAGTTTTTTCATCGCCTCTGGTTCAATTGTGTATTTTTCGCTTTCAACCACCTTTTTTATCATCCCTGCTATTTCATCGTATTTCAGTGGCTTAAAATCATAATGCTGGCATCTTGAGACAATTGTTTCAGGAATTTTTTCAGGGGATGTTGTGGCAAAGATGAACTTCACATATTCAGGTGGTTCTTCAAGGGTTTTCAACAGGGCATTAAATGCTTCATTTGTAAGCATATGAACCTCATCAATCAGGTATATTCTGAATCTTGCCTTTGCAGGCCTTAATGAGGCTGCTTCCCTCAGAGACCGTATCTCTTCAATGCCGCGGTTTGAGGCGCCGTCAATCTCAAGGAAATCCATTGATGTTCCCTGAATTATTTCTGTGCAGAAAACACATCTGTTGCACGGTTCACTTGATGGTCCTTCAGCACAGTTGAGAGCCTTTGCAAAAATTCTTGCTATCGTTGTTTTACCAACACCTCTAGGTCCTGCAAAAAGGAAGGCATGCGGAATGCGCAAGCTTGTTATTGCCTGCTGAAGTTTCCTGACAATGGTTTTCTGGCCGGCAATTTCCGCAAATGTCTGAGGCCTGTATTTTCTGGCAAGAACCTGATATGTTTCCATTTTTATATGCTCCCGAGAAATCTCAGCACGTCAAAAAACAGCACGATAATCCCTATTCCGATAATAATTATTGATATACTGATGAGGATCTTTTTGATATCAGGGCTGTAAACCTTTTGAGGCACAGCGGCACTGTCAAGAACCTGAATGAATGGAGTGTTTTTTGTTTCATCAAGCTTTGCTGTTTCCAGCTGAGCGGTAAGAAAAGAATAAAGGCTTTCCTGTGCCTTCAGCTCCCGAAGAATCTGGGAGAGTTTTGTCTGATAGGATGTCAACCTGTCAAGTTCTTTCTGCAAATCTTTTATTTCTGCACTCAACATTACAACCTCTGGTTGTTCTGGCTGGTATATTCTTTTTATTCTTTCAAGTTCAAGTTTTTTCTCTGTCAGTTTCGTCATCAGTTCGGTTGCAAGTGCGCTAATCTCTCCGGTATCCTTTATCGCAAGAAGCTTGTTTGTCTGCTGAAGCTGGTTCAGTTGTTCCTGAATCTGCGTCAGTGCTTTTCTGGTACTTGCAAGGCGTTCCTCGATGAAAAGCCGGTTCTTTTTCGCTGTTGTGATTGTCATTTCCTGAAGTAATCTATCAAGATTTTCCCAGAAAAAATTTGCCATTTCAGCAGCTCTTTTCGGGTCTCTATCAACAACACTGATTGATATCACTCTCTGTCCGGACGCAGAAATTGCACAGCTTGCCTGAAGAATTTCCCTTACCCTGTCTGTGTTGGAAATACCATAAACAGAAGTAAGGTTGAACTTCTGAATGAGGTCGTCATACATCCTTCTGCTTGTAAGTATAGACATAAAGAGCTCAGTACCCGTATCCTGTTTCTCTGTGGTCTTGGATTTTGTGGTAACATCAAGGGTTTCAATGCTTCCGATTGGCTTGAGAATCGCAGCGGTCGCCCTGTAATACTTTGGCGAAATAAGATAATAGAGAACACTCAATACAATGCCGAGTATCAGATAAAGCGTTATAAAAAGCAAATGTTTCTTGAGACCCGCAACTACCCTCTGATTTCTTGTTTTTTCCATTGGTTCTGTCAGATGATTATCATCTTCGCATAGTAGAGCATCTGGATGATATCCTTGAGTATTTTCCCCGGCCTATCCTTTGCCAGAAATCCCACAATAATAACATCCCCCGGCTCTATTTCTTTTAAATTGCGATTTGCAGTACCATCAACCCTCACGACAAAGATATTTTTTATGTCAGCATTTTTTGTAAATGAGCCCGCCTTTTCAATGTAATAGTCCGCTGCTGCACCAGGCCTGAAAAGGATATTTGCAGGATGGTTCACCTCTCCAGCAACACTCACTACCGTTGGTCTGGCAGGGATATGAATGGCATCCCCATCTTCAAGAAGTATGTCAGAATTTGAACCCTTGAACTTATCCCACGGCTCAAGACGTACAACAACTCTTCCTGTGACAGACGTCTGCGCAAGCTGCTGGAGCAGGGTTTTACCTTTCTCAATAAGCGCTTTTTCTTCTTCACTTTCTGTTCTTCCGGCTTCCTTTTCAAGAGTTGTCTGCTTTTCAATAATAAACTTTTCAAGTTCCTGCTGCTGTCTCTGTCTGATAGAAACACGGGTAAATATTGTTGCTGGCAGATACGCCTGGGATGTAAATCCTCCTGCCCTGTCTATCAAAGAACTGAGTGTTTCTCCTGATGATATTACATATTCTGCTGGAAACCTTATTTCGCCTGTAATCCTCACCTTTTTCAAAGGCCTGTCCTTGGACCTTACAATAATTTTATCTCTTGGATTAAGCTGAACATCCCTTACTTTTTTCACTGCCTCAACAAGAGAAAACTGTAGAATTTCTCTTGTCCCTGAACGGGTTTCTCTGATAATTTCTGCCTTTTCCTCAAGAGTTTCTGGCAAAAGGTCTGTTTCCTTGATAATATCAGAAACATTCATGCCTGGCTTCCATTGATATCTACCAGGATTTCTTATTGTTCCTTCAATGACCACAAAGTCAAGAATATCCTTGCTGATATATGAAACTTCAACCTCATCTCCGTCTTCAAGTTGAAAATTCTTCAAAACATCAGGGTCTTTTTGAGGAAATATGTCTATGATTCTTCTTCCAGAAATTCTGTCATTGCGGATAACCGCGATTCTCTGAAGGTCAGCATCAGGCAGAACCCCCCCGGCGAATTCAACAAGTGTCTGAAGATTCAGGCCATCCAGAATTTCATAAACCGCAGGTCTTCTCACAGCACCACTAATGCTTACAAACTGGCTCCCGAGTGGCACATAAATCACATCCTCTAACTGGAACGTAATGTCAGGCAACACCCCTCCAAAGAAAACAGGGTAGAGGTCAATCTCTTTTTTTGAACCGTCTCTGCCCATTACGCTTATTTTTCTTAAGCTGCCCCTTTCCCTGACACCACCTGCAAGCGCAAGAACTTCAAGAACTGAACTTGATGGATTTACTGTGTATGTTCCTGGTTTTTTAACTTCTCCCATCACAAAAACACTTATAAGTCGGGGCTTGTTCAGGATTAATTCAACATCAACATTTCTGTATGTTTTGTTAAACAATCCCTGAACATATTTTTTCGCCTGTGTCAGGTTTTTCCCTGTAAGGGTAATTTTCCCGAGACGGGGTATCAGGATGTTTCCTTCCCTGTCAATTTCTGTCTGATACTTTTGTTCAATAACTCCCCACACGGAGATTTCAATCTGGTCTCCAGGTCCAAGATAATATTTTTCTGGAATAATTCTGCCCGCGTCCAGTCCACCCAGACTTACACTGGAAAAGAAATCCTGCCCGAAGGGTTTAAGATTTTCTCCATGCAGCACCCAGCCAGAAATCAAGAGACAGTAGACGCAGAAAATGATTTTTTTCATTTTATTTTCCTGTGAGTTCCACGCATAAATTAACACTGAAAAAATTAGTCAAGAAACCCAATAAGTACTAAAGGGCACTGCCAAAAAAACCAAGCATGTGCCCGAATTTTTACTCAACATTATTTCATATATGCTTTTGCAACCTTTTCAAAGGCATCAACATAAAGTTTCATATGGCTCTCATCGTAAACAGGATGAGTAAAGAAGCTCATTGTTCTTTCAGAAAGCCATCTTGCCTTCTTGCATTCAACCTTTGTATAATCTATTTTCCTTGCATTAGGGTCTTTGAAAGGATACTTGAGTTTACCAAAGCCATTCTGCTCAACATACGCCTGTTCTTTGTACATTTCAGGCCACTGAACACCATAGACAGGAACTCCCTCTGCTTCCATTGCCCTGACAAATTGTTTCACAGGAACCTTTAGTTTCTCCGCATCTAGAACAAATGGAGCCCACCAGAATGCGTTCTGTCTTTCCTGAGTGTCAAGGGGTGGATAAAGGACGAGCGGATGATTTTTCAATGCATTGATAAGATATTTCCCATTTCTTTTTCTGTTCGGAAGATTCCATGTATCAAACCTTTCAAGTTCACATAGACCAATAAGGGATTGAATCTCTGTCATTCTGTAGTTAAAGCCAACCCTTTTATGAATATATGTGAGTTTTGCCTCCAGTTCAAGAAGCTTCAACCTCTGCTGAACATCATAACCATGGTCCCTGAATGACTTGCATTCCCAGTGAAGATTTTCGTCATCTGTGATAACAGCACCACCTTCTCCACCGGTTGTAAAATGCTTGCTCTGACAGAAACTGAAACAACCAACATTACCAATTGTTCCTGCCTTTTTCCCTTTATATATTCCACCAAAGCACTGGGCACAATCCTCAATGACATAGAGATTGTGTTTTTTTGCAATGGCTAAAATCGGATCCATATCAGAAACAACGCCATACAGATGAACAACGAGGATTGCCTTTGTTCTTTCATTGATATATTGTTCAATTCCTTTCGGGTCAAGGGTATGCGACTCGTCAACATCCGCAAAAACAGGAAGAGCACCTGCCTGAAGCACGCAGAAAGAAGAAGCAATAAATGAATAGGAAGGACAGATTACTTCGTCCCCCGGACCTATGCCAAGTGCTGCAACAGCAGTATGAAGAGCGCTTGTTCCATTGGTTGTTGTTATCGCGTATTTTGCACCATTCCATTTTGCCCATGCCTCTTCAAACTGAGTACCATAGTTTCCAGTCCAGTAATTAACCCTGCCTGTCTTGAGAGGTTCAACTGCTCTTTCAATTGTTTTTTCTGAGAAAGCCGGCCACATCGGAAATGGTTTGCTGTTAATTTTTTCCCCGCCTTCAATTGCAAGTTTTGCCATTGACTACCCCCCCTGGTTTAGATTTTTATTATATTTTTTATATTTATACCTCTGATGATTGTTTTTGTCAAAGATGTGTACAAGTAGGGTATTTAGGTAACACTTTTGCTCCCTGTTTTTCATTTGCGGACAGA
>DYKA01000005.1 GCA_020722805.1 Vermiphilus sp. | reverse complement strand
TCAATGAGCATTTCCTGCTTTTTCAAAAACCATTAGTTTTCTGAAACCCTATAATTTTAACGTCTGTGAAATTTTTGTCAAATTATTGATAAGATGGGTCGTAGATAGCAGTTTTTTACTCCTTCCCATTGATTCTCCTTCTTACTCCTTCCTTTTGTAAATTCCCCTCAGTCCCCCTTTATTAAAGGGGGAGGATGGAGGGATTTATGAAAGGGGGAAGGAAAGGTTTGATTAAACTATCCACAACTGCAGTGGTGTTATATGTATCTCATCTTCTGCAGATATTGTGCTTGTTTGAAAAACATCTGTCAATTTTACCTTTGAAACCATTTTTTGTGGTATAATATTATAACAGTAAATTTTCAAACTTATGGAGGATGATGCATGGGTTCTATTTATAACTTTGGACTTTTTGGACACAGCCGTTCAGGCAAGACAATCCTTGCTGAGGCGATACTTTTTAAGGCAGGAGCAATTGACAGAATGGGAGACATCAACCAGGGTAATACCACAATGGATTATGAAGAAGAAGAAAAACGGCGGCTTATGAGCACAAATCTGTCTGTTGCATATTTTCAGTGGAAAAAGGCCACCTGTCATATTGTTGACTGCCCGGGATATATGGATTTTGTTGGAGAACAGATTTCAGCAGTTGAAGCAATTGATATCGGAGTTCTGAACATTGCAGCTGACAGTGGAATTGAGGTCGGCACTGAAAAGGCATGGCATCTCTTGAAGGCAAAGGGGCTGCCTGTCATCATTTTTATAAACAAGCTTGATTCTGAACAGGTTGATTTTCAATCAATGATGAAGCAGATAACAGAATGGCTCGGGAAAAAAGCTGTGTGCGTGGTGGCTCCTGTTTTTTCTGGAAGCAAACTTCAGTGTCTTGTTAATTTGCTTGAGCCAGAAAATCAGGTAAAGGTAGAAGTTCAGGGTTTTGTTCAGAATCTCTTTGATTCAATCGCAGAAATGGATGATACCCTTATGGAAAAATATCTTGGCGGAGACAATCTTACACACGAAGAAATTGTTTCTTTCCTGTCCAGGGGGGTTGTGAATGGAACAATAATTCCTGTTTTCTGCGGTTCTGGAATAAATCAGGCGGGTGTTGAAGAACTGCTTGATTTTATTGTAAACTACCTACCTCCTTCATCAGAAATGCCGCCCTTGAAGGCAAAAAATCAAAATGGAGAAGAGATTGAGGTTTCAAGGTCTGACTCTTCAAAATTGTCAGGCATTGTTTTCAAGACATACAGTGACCCGTTCATGGGCAGGATTTCCTATCTGCGGGTGCGTTCAGGTACCCTTGTATCAAATTCAAATTTTTACAATTCAAGCCAGAATTCAAAAGAAAGAATAGGTCAGTTATTCAAACTCAGGGGCAAAAAGCAAGAACTTGTGGCAGAAGCATTTTCTGGAGAGATTGTTGCTGTTGCAAAGCTGACTGGTTTCAAGACATTTGACTCATTTTCTGATGCGGGATCTCCTGTTCTCTATCCTGTTTTTCCAGCACCCGAGGCAGCGGTTTCGTTTTCACTTGCACCAAAGGTAAAGGGTACAGAAGACAAACTTGGTGCGGCAATCTCAAAGATTATGGATGAAGACCCTACGATAAAGGTTTTCAGAGATGTTGAGACCAATGAGACAATAATATCCGGAATGGGTGATGTTCATCTTGATGTTACAATAAACAAATTCAGAGATAAGTTTGGTGTTGAGGTTCTGAGAGGAACTCCCAAGATTGCATATAAGGAGACAATTACAACCACTTCAAGTGCAGAGGGTAAGCATAAAAAACAGACAGGTGGGCGTGGACAGTATGGACATTGTTTCTTGCGGGTTGAGCCTCTTCCGCGCGGAACCGGTTTTGAATTCGTGGATGAGATTTTTGGCGGGGCAATTCCAAGGCAGTATGTGCCATCTGTTGAAAAAGGCGTGAGGGAAGCAATGTCAAAAGGTGTACTTGCCGGCTTTCCAGTGGTTGATATAAAGGTCACAGTGTACGACGGTTCATATCATGTCGTTGATTCGTCTGATATTGCATTTCAGCTTGCCGGAAGCCTTGCATTTCAGAAGGCGGTGCAGGGAGCAAAACCTGTTCTTCTTGAACCAATAATGAATGTGGAGGTTTCTGTTCCACAGGAGTTTGTCGGAGATGTTATGGGTACAATCAACGCCAAAAGGGGAAGAGTTCTTGAAATGACGGCGCACGGAGGCAGTCAAGTTGTTAAGGCACTTGTTCCTCTTGCTGAAATGTCAAACTATGCAACAGAATTGAGGTCATTGACAAGCGGGAGGGGAACGTTTTCAATGAGTTTTTCCCACTATGAGGAAATTCCCGCGCACCTTGCTGAAAAAATAATTCAGGCAAAAAAGTCCGCGAAGGAGGCAGAAAAAGGATAATATGGTAAGAGTAGAGGTTGAAAATATTGTTTTGAACATCACAACAAGCACGCCGATAGTTATTCTCAAGGATACAAAAAGTGGGGGTATTCTTCCAATTGTTATCGGTTTGTTTGAAGCCCAGGCAATTTTACTGATACTTGAAAAGGAGGAGTTTCCCAGGCCCCTGACGCATGACCTTCTTAAGTTGGTGATAGAATATTTGAATGGCAAAATAACCAAACTTGAGATACATTCACTTAAGGAGAACACCTACTACGCAAATCTTATTATAGAAACAGGAACACGACAGATAAAGGTTGACTGCAGACCCAGTGATGGCATAGCCCTTGCACTCAGGGCGTCTGCTCCAATATTTGCATCAGAGGACCTGATTGTAAAACCTGATATAATCAAGTACTATGCGGGCAAAGAGTCAATGAAAGCAGGGACTTCAGATAGACCCATCAACCAAAAAGAGGCAGAAGAATTCAGAAAATATCTGGAACAGTTGAATGCTCAGGAGTTCTGGAAAAAACTTAAAGAAGAAACATAAGAAAGGGGGGATTTGATATGTCAGGACATAATAAATGGGCAAGTATCAAGCACAAGAAGATGGCGACGGACGCAAGAAGAGGAAAGATGTTCACAAAGATTATTCGTGAGATTATGATGGCTGCAAAAATGGGTGGAGGAAATCCTGAAAACAATCCGCATCTTCGTATGGCTATTGAGCGCGCTCGCGGGATAAATATGCCCAATGACAATATCCAGAGAGCAATCAAGAAGGGTACCGGCGAAGACGGTTCAGTTTCTCTGGAGAGTGCGGGCTATGAGGGATATGGACCAGGTGGCATTGCAATCCTTGTTGAGACCCTTACCGATAACAAACGCAGAACCGCTGCAGAAATTCGTTCAATCTTTACCCGCCACAACGGAAGTCTTGGTGAAAGTGGATGTGTTTCCTGGATGTTTGAAAGAAAGGGCGTTGTGAATGTCAGGAAAGAAAATGTTGATGAGGAGAAGCTCCTCTCCCTGGTTCTTGACGCCGGTGCGGATGATTTGCGTCTTGACAATGATGTTTTTGAAATCATCTGTGCACCTGATAAAACCGAGGCAGTGAAAAAAATTCTTGAGCAAAACAATATCTCCATAGAAAATGTTTCTGTTAATCTTATTCCAAAGAACACTGTAAGGGTTGAAGGAAAGGATGCTGAACAACTTTTGAAATTGCTTGATGAACTTGAAGAACATGATGATGTTCAGAGTGTTCATTCAAACTTTGATATTCCCGATGAATTGATTGAGGCAATGTCCAGGTGAAGAGACAAAGAGGTATTACGGTTCTTGGCGCAGATCCAGGATTGAATAATTTTGGGTATGGCCTGGTGCGTGAAAATCTGAATACCCTGCAGGCACTCAGATACGGACAATTTTCAGTTCCAAAGAATATATCCTTTGAAGATAAGCTTGCATTTATCGGCAGAAGATTTACTTCAATAGTTGAAGAAACAAAGCCAGATTTCATTGCAATAGAAAAGATTTATGTTGCAAAAAACACGCAGATTGCACTTACAATAGGCCTTGTTTCAGGAATCATGGTCTATTCAGGCATTGAAAGAGGTATCAGGGTGCGTTTTGTATCACCTGCCGAAATAAAAAAAGCCATCACAGGTGGAGGCCAGGCACTAAAACAGCAGGTATGTTATATGGTTCAGAAACTTCTCTGTCTGGATGTAAATCCTGGAGAACATGCGGTTGATGCTCTTGCCGCTGCAATAAGTTTCATATCAGCAAGCAAATTTCAGGATATGGTGCGTGGACTATGATATGTTCAATTGAAGGGAAACTGACTCGCAAGATGCCGATGGAGGTTGTTGTTGAAACATGTGGTGTTGGCTATATGCTGCATGTGCCGTTATCAACATCAGGTGTTCTTCCTGAGGAGGGTTCAAATGTACATCTTTTTACCTCGCTCATACTCAGAGATGAAAACCTTGAACTCTACGGGTTTGCAACAGAGAGGGAACACAAAATATTTCAGGAAATGATTCTTCTTCCCGGAGTCGGACCAAAACTTGCTTTGAGAATACTTTCGCGGCTTACTCCGGATGAGATACTGAACGCAGTGATTTCTCAAGATGTTGAGTTTTTGAGAAAGACGCCGGGTATCGGGAAAAAGACAGCAGAACGGCTTGTTGTGGAATTGAAAGACCGCATTGAAGGTATGGAACCAGTTGAAAAAGAAGTCAAAGGGGATTTTATATCTGAAGCAGTTGAAGCACTCACGGTACTCGGGTACAAGAGAAATGATGCCATGCAGATTGTGAGAAAGACTGCAAAGGAAATTCAAAAAAAGCCGGAAACCCTTGAACTGTTTCTTAAAGAAATTCTGAAGAGGGTATGAAATGAAAGAAAGAATTACCTCTCCTGATGTAACAATAGATGATTTGAAGTATGAAAGTTCTCTGAGGCCGCAGACATTTGATGAATTCATAGGTCAGGAAAGGGTGAAGGAAAACCTTGCAATATTTATACAGTCGGCGAGAATGAGAAAAGAGGCCCTTGACCATGTTCTTCTCTACGGCCCGCCGGGTCTGGGGAAAACAACCCTTGCATATATCATCGCCAATAATCTTGGCGTGAATATTCGCGCAAGTTCCGGGCCTGTCCTTGAAAAGGCAGGAGACCTTGCGGGTATTCTCACAAATCTTAATGAGGGGGATATTATTTTTATTGATGAGATTCACCGGTTGCCAAGGCAGGTTGAAGAATATCTTTACAGTGCAATGGAGGATTTTACAATTGACATAATGCTCGGTGAAGGGCCCAAGGCAAAGTCAGTAAAAATTCCGCTCAAGCCATTTACACTAATAGGTGCGACAACAAGAATAGGGCTTCTTACATCACCACTGAGAAACCGTTTTGGAATAATCCATCGGCTTGATTACTATTCTGTTGATGAACTTACGCAGATAGTTATGCGTTCATGTAAACTTCTGAACTTCAGAGTGGAGGAAGCCGGGGCACAGGAGATTGCAAGAAGGTCTCGCGCAACACCGAGGGTCGCAAACAGGTTGCTGCGGAGGGTAAGGGACTATGCACTTGTAAAAGGCAAGCAGTGTATTGATGTTGAGATTGCTGCCTATGCACTCAATCAGATGTCTGTTGATGAAAAAGGGCTCGACGATATGGACAAGAAAATTCTTGAAACAATTATTGAAAAATTTAATGGAGGACCTGTTGGCATAAAAAGCCTGGCAATAGCAGTTGGTGAAGAACCCGACACAATTGAAGAGGTTTACGAATCATATCTTGTAAAAGAAGGTTTTATCAGTAGAACTCCTCAGGGCAGGGTGGCTAACGAAGCCGCTTACCGCCATCTGAAAATTCGTGGCCAGAATCATCCGGGACTTTTCTCAGATGTTTGAACTCAGAAACATCGGCAAGAGATTTGGAAGAAGACAGGTTCTCAAAGATGTATCTTTAAATCTCGGAAGGGGCGAAATAGTTGGACTGCTTGGACCCAATGGGGCAGGAAAGACAACCACATTCAATATAGCAATGGGCTTCATTATGCCTGATTATGGTTCTGTATGTCTCAACGGAACTGAGATGACACATCTTCCTGTTTATCAGAGGGCGCGGCTCGGAATCGGTTATCTTTTTCAGGAGCCAGCCATTTTTAACAGGCTTTCGGTTATTGAAAATCTTTTGATAGTCATAGAAAATTTTATCAGTGAACGAGATAAGCAGATTGAAACTGCAAGGAAACTTTTGTCTGATATGGGTATTGAGCATCTTTCTGAAAATATTGCTGGTTCTCTTTCTGGCGGAGAAAAAAGGCGACTTGAGATAGCAAGAAATCTTATCAATAATCCTGGTTTTTTACTTCTTGATGAACCATTTTCAGGTATAGATCCCAAGACGGTTTCTGAAATCAGGTCAATGATTCTGCAGCTGAAAAAAAATGGGGTTGGTATTTTGATTACCGACCACAATGTCAGAGACGCATTGAGCATAACAGATAGGGCATACCTGATTTATGACGGTTCAATTCTCATTGAAGGCACACCCAGTCATATATTGAGTGACAGAAAAAGCCGGCAGGTTTATTTTGGAGAAGAGTTTTCGCTATGATGGTTCCAGTTCATATTGCAATAATAATGGATGGAAACGGCAGATGGGCACAGAAAAAGGGTCTGCCAAGGGTAGCAGGGCACAGAGAAGGTATATCCGCTGTTAGAAGGGTTGTGAGGGCATCTGTTGATAATAATGTGAAATATCTTACGCTTTATTCGTTTTCAACTGAAAACTGGAAAAGACCGAGACAGGAAATTGAATTTCTTTTTTCACTTATGGAGTCAACGCTTGTTGTTGAAATGAAAACATTGCATGCGGAAAATATAAGAGTTCGTTTTATCGGAAGGATCGGGCAGCTGCCTGAAAAATTGCAAAAAATCATCGGTGATACAGAGAAACTTACATTTAAAAACACAGGGCTTAATCTGACCTTTGCTGTTAATTACGGTGGAAGGCAGGAAATAATAGACGCCATAAAAGTTCTGTCAAAAATGAAATTTTCTGTTAGGGATCTTGATGAAGCCTCATTCGGAAGATTTCTTTACTCTTCTGATCTTCCAGATGTTGACCTTGTGATAAGAACAGCGGGAGAACAGCGGTTGAGCAATTTCCTTATATGGCAGTCAATATATGCAGAGTTTTATTTTACACAGGTTCTCTGGCCTGATTTTTCTGAGGATGACCTGAAAAGGGCAATTGACGATTTTGCCAGAAGAAAAAGGAAATTTGGCGGCTTATGAAAAATGTTGTGGTTCTTGGTTCAACAGGCTCAATAGGGAAAGCAGCGCTGGATGTCATCAGCAGGCATCCGGGGAAGCTCTCTGTTTACGGTATTGCCGGAAGCAGGCATAAAAATCTTCTTATAAAACAGGTCATGAAATACAGGCCACGCTTTGTGGTTTTTTCTGGAGAAAATACAGGGAAAAACAGAATAGAAAAGACCGAATGTCTGTATGGTGAGGAGAGTCTTGAATTTCTTGCAACACTGCCTGAAACAGATATTGTTGTTATGGCAATTTCAGGGCTTGCTGGTTTGAGATGCACCCTGAAATCTCTTGAACAGGGCAAGACGGTCGCACTTGCCACAAAAGAAATTGTTGTTTGTGCAGGGCATCTCCTTTCAGGAAAAAAAGGGAAAATTCTGCCGGTTGACAGTGAACACAATGCAATATTTCAGATTCTTGACAGAGAGAATTCAGGGGTTTCTGATATCACCCTTACTGCGTCCGGCGGTCCGTTTTTGAACTATAAGGGAGATCTTGGAAAGGTTAGTGCCAAACAGGTTCTAAGTCATCCTGTGTGGAAAATGGGAAAGAGGATAAGTGTTGATTCTGCAACGATGATGAATAAAGGTCTGGAGCTTATTGAGGCATTTTACCTTTTTGGTGTAAGTAAGGAGAATATTAATGTTGTGTTGCATCCGCAGGCAGTCGTGCACGGATTTGTAAGGTTCTGCGACGGCTTTGTAAAGGCGGTCCTTTCAATCCCTGATATGAGGTATTCAATCAATTATTGCCTGAACTATCCTGAAAGAACTGATTGCGGTATGTCTGAACTTGACATCTCAAGGATAAAAGATCTTTCATTTTATAGTGTTAAGTCAGGGATGTTTCCGTGTTTTGACCTTGCAAAAGAAGCACTGAAAAAAGGAGGTTCTTATCTCACAGCGCTGAATGCCGCAGATGATGAGGCCGTCAGAATGTTTCTTGAAGGCAGCATCAGTTTTGATAGGATACCTGTGCTGGTTGAGAAGGTTTTGGGAAAACATAGAGAAGTTTGCGTTGATACGCCTGATGATATTTTAGCTCTTGACTGTCAGATAAGAGAGCAGGTCAGGGCTACTGCGGATTTATTTTTCAGGTAAGATTACAGCGATTTTCGGAGGAGAAAATGTTCATCCTTGGTATTTTGATTGTATTTGGGGTTGTCATACTTATTCATGAGTTCGGGCACTTCTGGGTTGCAAGAAAACTTGGAGTAAGGGTGGAAAAATTTTCATTTGGTTTTGGTCCGAAGATTTTTTCTTGGAAGAGAAATAACACAGAGTACATCCTTTCTCTCATACCATTCGGCGGGTATGTGAAGATGGCAGGCGAGGATATGATAGAAAGCAAATCGCCGGATGAATATGCAGCCCTTGCTCCCGGGAAAAGGGCATTGATTGTTTCTGCAGGTGCCATCCACAATATACTGATTGCCTATGTATTCTTGATACCGGCACTTATGCTTGGTATTTCAAGATACGACGGAACAACAATAGGCGGACTCCAGAAGAATTTTCCAGCTGAGATTGCAGGTTTTAAGGAGGGCGACAGAGTTATTTCTGTCAATGGTAAGGAGTGCAGGGAATGGTTTGATGTTGTAAGGAACGTTACAGAGGAAGCGAATATTTCGCCGGAAAAACCGATTATTATGGAGGTTCAGAGGGGTTCTCAAATACTGAAGATTTCGGTTTCCGCAAAACTGATGGAGAAAGACAGGTCAATGTTTAAGGGCAAGAAAAGGTATGTTATTGGAATCATGCCAAAGGAAATAATTGTCCACTATAATTTTTTTCAGGCAGTATTTGAAGCGGGGAAAGAATATGCAAGGATGTTCAAGGTAATTCTTGTAAGTTTCAGGCTATTGTTTACAGGACAGGTTTCATTTCAGGAACTTTCTGGACCTGTTGGTATAAGCAAAATGACGATAGAGATTATAAAGGCAGGTATAGCAAGTTTTCTTTATTTCATTGCTTTCATAAATATAAACCTCGGGCTTGTTAATCTATTCCCGTTTTTTGTCCTTGACGGAGGCCATCTTATAGGGCTTCTTGGAGAAAAAATACTGAGACGCAAGCCAAACAAGAAACTGCTTGAAGTGGGGCAGTTGGCTGGAATCGCATTTTTGTTGATAATGGTTGTTCTTGTAACATATAACGACATAATCAGAATTCTGACAGAAAAAATAAACAGATGAGAAAAACTCGCTGCGTTAAGGTCGGAGATATCCTTATTGGCGGTGATGCTCCAGTTTCTGTGCAGACCATGACAAAAGTTCAAACCTCTCATGCTGAAAAAGTTATACAGCAGATAAGAAGAATCCAGCTTGCGGGTGGTGAAATCGTGCGGCTTGCCGTACTGAATAAGAGTGATGTCCAATCTATCAGAAAAATCAAAAAGAGTGTATCTGTTCCTCTTATTGCTGATATTCATTATAATCATACCCTCGGCCTTGAAGCAATTGAAGCAGGGGTTGATAAGATAAGGGTAAATCCTTCAAACATATCAGAGGATGGGATGCGCATAATCATAAGAGCCGCAATGGAAAGAAAAATTCCTGTACGGCTCGGGCTGAATTCTGGCTCAATAAAAATCACACAGGGAGGTGTTGTAAACAGCATTGTTAATGCTGCCATGGATTCAATAAAGTTGTGTGAGGATATGGGCTTTTTTGATATTGTTATCTCATTGAAAACACCATATGTAAATGATACCATTGCTGCCTACCGTAGAATTTTTGAGAGATGTAATTATCCACTGCATCTGGGTATTACTGAAGCAGGTTCAGGATATTACGGTTTTGCCAAGAACGCTCTGGGAATCGGTATCCTTCTTTCTGAGGGCATCGGAAACACAGTGAGGGTTTCTCTCACCGAGAGCCCCGAACGTGAGGTGGAGGCCGCATGTGCAATTCTTCAAGCACTTGGACTTAGAAGGTTTCAACCTGAGATTATATCATGTCCTGTTTGTGGAAGGTGTCAGGTTCCCCTTGACAGAATTGTCACAAAATTTAAAAAGAAAATCCTTATGTATTCAAGAAAATATCCCGGGATAAAAAATCTTACGGTTGCCATTATGGGCTGCAGCGTAAATGGACCTGGTGAAGCAAAACAGGCAGATATAGGGATTGCTGGTGGGAAAAACAGATTTGCACTTTTTGTAAAAGGAAGAATAATAGGAACATATTCGTTGAAACATATCGAAAGAGTATTCTTTTCAAGACTAAAGGAGATGACAGATGGTTAATATTGGCTTTGGTAGTTCTCTTGTCAGTCCACCTGTGGGAAGCGGTCTTGTTGGTTATTTTGAAAAAAGGGTTTCAAAGGGTATCAGGGATGACCTTTATGCACGATGCATTTGTTTTGATGATGGACAGGGGACCTTTTTTGCAGTTTCTGCAGATTTTTGCTGGGTTGAACCAGAAATTCGTGAAAAACTCAAAAGAATGATTGCAGAGAAGCTCGGCATAAAACGGTTTGATATTGTTGTTCACGGCACCCACACTCATACAGGACCTCTGACAGGATACAACAAGACCCTCATATATACTGAAGAGCTCCCCATTAATCCTGGATACATAGAAAAACTGCCTCTTTTGTTTTTTGATGCAGTTGAACAGTCCTATAAAAGCCGTCAGAATGCTTATCTGGGTTTTGGCAGTGTCAATGTCTCAGGAATTTCTTTTATCAGGCGTTATAAAATGAAAAATGGTATGGTAATCACAAATCCAGTTGACAGATCTCAAATCGTTGAGCCTTCTGGAGAACTTGACAACACCCTCAATGTTATGAAGATTCAGGATAAAAGTGGTCAATTACTCTGTCTGGCTATAAACTTTCCACTTCATCCTGATACGATTGGAGGCGAACTGATATCAAGTGACTGGCCTGGAATTCTTGTTGACAGGGTTTCAAGGCATTTCGGCTGCAGTGCAATTTTCTTTAACGGTGCTGCGGGAGATATCAATCACATCAATCCCTATGACAGTCAGACGAGAAGTCCTGAAATTGTTGAAAGAATTGTTAGTACCCTCTTTGAAAATATCAAGAATCTTCAGGAAAATATTGAATGCGTTCCTGCGGAATGTATTGCTTTCTCTGCAGAAACATTCAGAATGCCGAAAAGAAAAATTACCCGGCAGCAGATTGAGCAGGCGAAAGAATATGTTCAGAAATATCCTTCAAACAACCTCAGATCAATTGTTGGAAGATCTTTGCTCAAGCAGGCAGAAATAAGGTCAGATTATCTTGACAATAATGTTGCGCTGTTGACGGTTGACAGTACTGCAGCAGTATTTTTCACTTCAGGTGAAATATTTTCAGGCATTGGCTTAAAAATAAAGAAGATGCTTGACTTCAAGCATAAGTGGGTGGTTGAAAACTGCAATGGATTTCTTGGTTATGTGCCTGATGAAAAAGCATTCCGTGTTGCAGAAGAGAATAAGAAGATTAAGGAAGAATTTCCGGATGTGAGCGTTTTTGAGTCAATCGGAATGGAAGCAAGTTATGAGACAAGTCCGATACCATGCAAACTTGCTCCCGAAGCAGAACAGGCGCTTATTTCTCAGTTTCAGGAATTGTTAAGAAAACATGCTGCCTGCACTGCCGGATAATTTCTTTGGTACACGGGAAACATCTCATTTGAATTCAATCTCAATGATTTTGTCAAATTTTTTTAATTCCTGTAGAATGGCTATACCATCCTTTTTATTTCTTGAGATGCACAGGATTTTTGCAACATAGGTCTTTTCATTTCTCAATTCAGAAATGGAAAATTCAAGTATCCTGTATCCCATACTTGAAATCTGACTGAAAATCTCTTTAAGAAATCCGGGATTTTCTTCTGAAAATTTTATCTGTATTCTTGAATATACATCGCGGGGAATTTTCAGTTCAATGTTTTTGAGGATCATGAGAGTGATCATTATGAGCACTGTTGTTCCAATTCCAAGAAAGTAATAACCACATCCTATAGCAAGGCCCATTGCACTGACGCCCCAGAGGCAGGATGCAGTTGTCAGACCACGAACATTGCCTCTATCTTTTATTATTGTTCCTGCACCAATGAAACCTATTCCTGTGAGTACCCCGTAGGCAATCCTTGCAGGGTCAATCCTCAAATAAGGGGAGTCAACCCCTGAGAAAAGTTCAGTTATTCTCAGGGAAACAATCATTGAAAGACAGCAGCCCATTCCCACGAGAATTAATGTTCTGAATCCGGCTGCTCTGGCATGGGTTTCCCTTTCCCATCCGACAATACTGCTTAATATTCCGGTTAGAAGTATTCTGAACAGCCACTCAAGTTCGGTTATCATACTTTTAATGTATCATTTTTTCATGTTGTGTCAAACAATGTCCATTTGTAAGTATTTTCTTTTGTCCTTAAAATAGAAGTATGAATAATCAATCTCTCAGTCAGGAACTTCGTCAGTTTCAGATTAATATTTTATTTCAGAAGGTGCTGGTATGTTCGGTTCAGGAACTTGCTGACATCTGTGAGGATTCTGCTTTGGGTAATCCATTTCTTGAGTTTGAAAAGATATATCCAGAAGATTTTCCGCACAGCAGTTCCTTTTTTGAAAAACCACAGAAAACGAGGGAAACACTTTCTGACAACCTGAAGAAACAGCTTGCATACATTGTTGCAGAACCGGTGATTTCTGAGACGGCAGCATTTATTGTTGACCTGCTTGACAGGGATGGATACCTGAGGTTTTCAATTGAACAGATATGTAGTATGACAAAGGCAGATAGAGATACAGTTGAAAAAGCATTGAGTGTTGTTCAATCACTTGAACCAGCAGGTATTGGAGCGCGTAATATTCTGGAATGTCTTATTCTGCAGATGAAAATAAAAAAGATGGATAACAGCCTTGCTTTTGAAGTTCTTTCAAAACATGGAGACGATCTATTATCAGGAAGGTTCACGCGTATCAGAAAAGAAATGAAACTGACTGACCACGAACTTTCCTGCATAATTGAGGATATTAGAAAACTTAATCCTTTTCCCGGCAGAGCCTGTGGTGAATCAGAACAGGCAATGCCGGTTCTGCCCGATGTAATTGTGAAGGATTCTGACAGGGGGTTTATTGTTGAGTTTGCCGAGGACAAACTGTTCAAAATCTTCCTTAATGAAAAATACCTTAAACTGTTAAAATCCAGTTCAATAAGTGCTGGAGAAATGGGATTTCTTAAAGAGAAACTCAACCAGGCGAGAAAGTTTCTTGCCTGCATTGAAAATCGCCGCAAGTTTCTGGAAGAAATAATCAATTATATTATCTGGTACCAGAGAGAATTCATTTTAGGCAGGGGTTCATTGAAGAAGCTTATGGAAAAAGATCTGGCTGCGAGGTTTAACTGCAGCACATCACTTATAAGCAGGGCTGTTTCAAGAAAATATGTGGCAACACATCAAGGTATTTTTCAGTTAAAAAAACTGTTCAGTTATTCATCGTCAAGACAGAGCCAGGACTTTGTTATTGACATGATTGAAAACATTATTGACAATTCTGAGAAAGTCCTTTCTGACAGGCATATATCTGAAAAATTGAAGGAAATCGGTATTCAGATTGCACCAAGAACAGTCAATAAATACAGACACAAGAGAGAAATTGTAAACTCTTATCTCAGACGTTCCGTGAATATGCTGAAAAAGAAATTGTAAATGTGGTTCCTTGGCCTTCTTTGCTTTCAACAGATATCGTGCCCTTATGCGCCTCAATTATTTTTTTTGTTATGGTCAGACCAATGCCTGTGTTTCTGTCCTGTTTGGTTGTGAAAAACGGTTTGAATATTCTTGAAACGACTTCAGGCGGCATTCCGACGCCTGTATCAGCGATCTTTATGATGACTTTGTTTGCGTCTTTCTGGGTTGAAATGGTTATTGAGCCGCTGGATTTGATGGCTTCAATAGCATTTATAAAGAGATTGGTAAAGACCTGCTGGAGCTGTTCCTGCGACGCCATAACCAGGGGGAGCTCAGGATCAAAATTACAAAAAAATTTAATGTTTTTTGCAACAGGATTGTCCTTCAGGAAGTAAACCATATTCTCAATCAATGAATTGATGTTCACTGGTACATATTTGAATGTTTTCTTAGAAATATCAAGAAAACTTTTTGCAAGAAGTTGGCACCTTTTGACCTCGTTTTCCACAACCTGCAGATATTTCTGGGTTTCATCAACAGACGCTTTGTTTTTCTTATTTATTTCTGCCAGCAGTATCTGGACATATCCGAGTATGATTGTAAGAGGGTTATTTATTTCGTGCAATAGTTCTGCTGAAAGTTCACCAACCATCGCAAACTTTTCCAGTTCATGAATTCTTTCTTCAAGAGTTAGATTGAGTTTCTGCAGTTGGTCAAGGATATTTCTTGTTGATGCCTTAACCCTGTATCTCTCAATGGAACGTTTTACAATGTTCTTCATTTCATTTATGTCAAATGGTTTGCTGACAAACTCAAAGATATCCAGATGAACTGCTTTCTGTGCTGCTTCAAGTGTACCGAATCCAGTGAGGATAATTACAGGTACATCGCTGCTCAGTTTTCTTATCTCTTCAAGTGTCTCAATGCCTGATTTTCCCGGCATCTTCAGATCAAGGATAATTGTTTCCACAGGATATGACCTGAGCATATTGATTCCTTCATCACCACTTGTTGCAATTACAACCGAATATCTGTCATTCAAAAGGATTCTCAATGACTCTCTCGGGCCGAGTTCATCATCAATTACAAGAACCACAGGTTTGTCAGATGTCCGCTGTGTACCCGCAGCCGATAAAACTTCCGGAAGATTTGTAGATTCCATCTGTGAACCTCCCCTGTTGGATATTTCTCTTTTCAAACTGGTTGTACATATAGAAAAATGAAATTGTGCCTGATTTTGTCCTGATTGTTGTTCCTATTGTATAGATGAATCTGTTTGCGTCAGGAAGCAGCGGGTCAAATGTGTTGTCCGGAACAGGTGATTCAACAAAACCTATTCCTGCGGCAATATCGCACCTGCTGTTTATCCAGTATTGCAAACCCGCAGAATGTGTCCAGACATCCTTCCAGTTCTTTTCAATCTCAGGAATCAGGAAACTGTCAGGACCTGCGTCAACCCTGATGCTTTTCAGGCAGGAATATCTAACAAATTCAGTTCCAAGTTGAATGCTCATTCTACTACCTTTCCATCTATAACCCAGAGAGTATATCTCTGGAAACTTTATTGTAAAGCTGCTGCTGACATTGCTCTTTATGCCGGGAAACGGCGGTGGGTCAGGCATGTTTGTCATTGAAAAACTCCCTGTGTAGTTCATTTCAAACGGGCTGCTCCATACAAGTCCAATTGAGTGGGCTTTCTTATGATAGTGAATTCCAAACCTCAATGATCCTGAAACATCATCACCTTTGAGGACTGCGATTCCATCAGGTGTTCCTGTTATGAAAGACCATGGAACTGACTGCCTTGTTTCAATGGTACTACTGTGTATGTCTATCTTAAAAGGTTGATTAAGGTTGGAATAGTTTTCTCATGTTTCAATGGTACTACTGTGTATGTCTATCCCTGAGCCGATGCTTAGGTGCTTGTTCAAAGCAAACGCTATTGATGGTGTGAAGGTGATAAATTTCATTTCGCCGCAATATGGCACGCTGTATGCCCAGATTGTTTCTGTAAAGGATTTGTTCCACTCTGTTTTTTGTCCATAAGGGCTTGTTATGCCAAAACCAAAACGAATGTTTGATTTCTGAGGGACAAGAGCAAAATATAAATCACCAATTACTGCAGATGTGTTTTCTTTTTTTGAAGACGCAGACAATCCAGAGTATTTTGTTTCAGAGAACAATCCCAGTATACCCGCGTCAAACTGATTTTGTTGTATAAGCACAAGGCCAGCAGGATTCAGTACACAGGCAGATGCGTCATCCACTACAGCCGTTACGCCTGCGTCCATTAAAGTTCTTATGCTTGTAGGCGGATTCCTGTATCCCTGGCAATATGCTGCCACACTGATTATAAACATCAGAAAAATAATTTTTTTCGTCATAGTTATGCAGCCCTTTTTGTTTCCTAATTATGTATATGCAAAAAGTGTGCCATGTTTTTGGAAGAGGTCCTGTTAAACCCTCTGAATAAGATATCCGGGTTCGTTGCGCCTGAAATCCTGATACAAATTTGTTTGTACATTTTTGTACAGATTTGACATAAATTCAATTCGGGTATGTAATAAAATGTATGGAAACAAATAAACCAGGGCATATTGTACAAAATTGAACACTTATGGGCACAAATTCGTTATTGCTTTCAATTGCAGGTGTTCCAAAGATTCTTTCTGATTTTATACCTGATAATGGACTTGCTCTCCTTGCTGCCTGTCTTAAGGACAACGGACACAATGTGTGCATTCTTGATGCAAACACAGCAGAAACCCTTGAACACGTTTTTGAAGATGCCCGACTATCAGACATAAAAGCCATAGCAGAAAAAATATTCATTGAAAAAAGAAAACCGTCAATCATTGATATTCTGAAACTTAAGAAAATTTCAAGCCATCTTGAAAGAAGGAAAAACATTGTTTTTGACAGTATTTCAGATGATATCTGCGGGATGATCAAGGAAAATGATATTGATTTTGTGGGTATGAAACTCTGGGCAGGGGATGGTTTCAGGTATTCCCTTAATATTGCTGAAAAAATAAAAAAGAAATTTCCGAACATTAAGGTTTTTGGCGGTGGTCCTCAGGTTGACATATTTCAGGAAGAAATTTTCAAAATCACAGATAGTTTTGATGCTCTTTGTTTTGGCGAAGGTGAAGAAACAATAAACCATCTGGCTGATTTTGTATCAGGAAAAACGCAACTGGACAGAATTCCGAACATCATTTTCAAAAAGAACGGAAAGATCGTAAAGAATCAGAGGAGATTTGTTGAAAACCTTGCAGAACTTCCTTTTGCTGAATACCATGAGAATGTCTATACTGGAATAAGAGACAAGATCAAAATGTTTGTAATAGATGAAAGTCGTGGCTGTCAGAATTGCTGTGCGTTCTGTATTCATCCTGTAAAGAGTGGCAAACTTCGCAGGAAGCCACCATTCAGAATTATTGAAGAATTTGAGAACTCTATTTCAAAATACAATGTAAAAATCTTCAGATATGCTGGTTCAAGCACTCCCGGCGATTTGCTTCAGGAAACTGCAAGTCAGATTGTGAACAAGGGAATGAATATTTCATATACAAGTTTCGGACATTTTGACTCAATGAAGGATGTCAATTTCAGCATGGTGCGCAGGTCAGGATGCGTGTCAATATTTTTTGGACTTGAATCAGCAAGTCCTGAAATTCTGGAAAAAGCGATGTATAAGAAAAACTCACCCGATGTGATGGAATTCGTAATAAAATCCTGTAAGAATGCAGGAATATTTACTGTCGTCAGCGTTATATATCCGGCTCCATTTGAAACACAGTAGACAAGAAAAGAGACAATGGATTTTCTTTTGAGGACAAGGCCTGATTCTGTCCTTGTTCAGTTCCCGGGTTTATACCCGCAGACCATCTGGGGGAAGAATCCGTCAATGTTCAATTTTACTGTTGAAACAAACAACTATGCTGCAGATGTGATGACATATCAAATCAAGCAGCTTTTCCCTCCAAGATACTGGAAGCCCCTGCCTTATAAGATCAATGGCATGAGTTTCAAACAGTATACAGACGAAACAGAAAAATTTCAGAGAGAACTTCAGCAGGCAGGTATTACCACCTTTGTTTCTGATGAGGCATATCTATTGAGCAGGTTTTCAGGATTCAAGGATATGACTGATTTTGTCAATTACAACAGGTATTTTTTGTTTGCAGGACTTGCAGATGAAATTCGGAAAGAAATAAAAACTATCAATGAGAATATTGCACGGGGGACCGAATGAGGTACAGGGTTGTTTTGACTGGTATTGGTGTAATTGCGCCAAACGGAATCGGAAAGCAAAATTTCTGGGAAGCACTTAAAAATGGAAAAAGCGGAATCAAAAAGATATCAAGATTTGACCCGTCAGGACTTCCATGCCAGGTTGCAGGAGAGATACCTGATTTCAAGCCAGATGCATTTATTGACAGGAAAACAGTAAGAAGAATGGCAAGGTTTTCGCAGTTTGCCGTATGCGGAACAAAGATGGCTCTTATGGATGCAGGGATTGATGTGCAGAAGATAAAACCGGATGATGGTTTGATTACGCTCGGCGTCAGCACAAGTGCCATGGACCTTATAGAAAGTCAGCATCAGGTTTTTTTGAAGCATGGTGCAAAAAGAATTTTGCCTTATGGAATTATTGCTGCGACTCCCCATCGTGTAATGGGAGAATTGATAGAACACCTGCAATGGAAGACACAGACAATTCTTCTGGCTTCAGCCTGTGCATCCGGGACTGATGCTATTGGAATTGCTTTTCAAAAAATCAGGAGTGGTGAAGTGAGGGTTTCTATTTCGGGTGCTGCTGAGGCTGCAATAACACCGTTGATTATGGCGGGACTATCTTCTGCTGGACTGACGCCTGAATTTAACGAGGTGCCAGAGAAGGCAAGCAGGCCTTTTGATCGTCTACGCTGCGGAGGAATCCTTTCAGAGGGTTGCGGCATGGTTGTGCTTGAAGAACTCAACCACGCTGTAAGCCGTGGTGCAAGAATATACGGGGAGATTATTGGATACGGCACATCAGGAGAAATTTCCGAAGAAAACCCTTCGTCAGGACTGAAAAATGCAATAAGAAGGACATTTGATGATGCAGGTGTTTCCACATATTCAGTTGATGCCATAAGCGCGCATGCTCCTTCGGACCCACTTATTGACAGGATTGAGACATCTATTATCAAGGAAATTTTTGGCGCCCGTGCGTATGAGGTTCCTGTCAGTTCCATAAAATCAATGACTGGAAATCCTCTTGGATGCGCAGGTGCCTTTCAGACAATCGCTGCAATGTTGTGGTTCAGTGAAAATATCATTACCCCGACAATCAATTATCAGTATCCTGACCCTGAATGCGACCTTTACTATGTTCCAAATAAAACACATAAACTGGTTATAAATACTGCTTTACTTAATTGTGGAGGACTGGGTGGAACCTGCTCTGCGCTATTATGCAAGAGGTGCGAGATATGAATTACTGGGTTGGTAGTATTATTGCAACAGTTATTGCTGTGGCCGCGCTTGCGTGGATTGTTTACAGCCGTAATAAATTTAGACCACCAAACAGAAGATTTTCAGTCTTTGCGTTTAATCTTATCCTGTGGTCTGTGGTGGTTATTCTTGTGATGTCAACCAGAGATGTTGTGTATTCTTTTGGTCTCATCAAACTTGTTTCTATTGTTGGAGCTTTTCTTCCTGCTTCATTCATATTCTTTGCTGCGGGTTTTGAGATACCTTTGAAAGGGAGGGAATCAGGACCCCTTAAAAGAATGCAACTGTCATTTTTTGTTGCAGCTGTGATTGCCTCTTTTTTTGTTTTACACCCTGCTTTCATAAGGACCATTATCGTACGCGAAAGAATATTGAATAATCTGCCAGGACCTGATGTTATATATGGTTGGCCATTTAGTATATTTTCAGGCATTATTATTCTTTTAATGTTTTTCGGTCTGAGATATCTTTACAGATTGATGAGAAGAAAAACAGGGACAGAGAAACTTGAAATTCAATATCTATTTCTCGCAATTGTTGCGGGAACAATTTTTGCTATTGGAACAGTGATAATACCGCCTCTGTTTGGAATCACAACATATTCAAGATTTGGTCCTTTATCTTCAATAATAATGTCTTCAATCATTGCCTATGCAATTGCACGGTACAAGATTATGAATATTTCTGTTGTCGCAGAGAAACTATTTGTTCTTGGATGCCTTACAGTGATACTGATGACTGTTTATCTATTTTTACTATTGTTCTTAAATAATGTTTTCAGGGTTTTCAATGTTTCTGAAGCAACCATGCCGATAGTCATCAGTTCCTTTGTTATTGCGATGGTTTTTTCACCCTTGAAGGAGTTCATTACAAAATGGGCAAGGGCAAAGATATTCCAGCAGCAGTACGATACTGACAAAATTACCTTACAGATGCGGCTGCTTACAGGCAGTTGTTCCAGTTTTGAGGAAGGGATAACTGCAATGATTGAAGTTCTTCAGAAAGAAATTGCTTTGTCGGGCGAGGTGGCGTTTGTAATCAAGACATCTGACAGTTCAGTAAAAAGAGTTTTTTCTGCTCTAAAAAGAAACAGCAGATGGCATCTTGAATTCAAGCAGGAGTGTCCGCTTTTAAAACTTCTTGAGTTAGAACCCTACATTCATTACAGGGATGACCTTTTGAGGTTTGCAGGCAGGCGATTAATAGGAAATGCAATTTCTGAGATGGATATGTACAAGAGTGAAGTTGTAATGCCAATCGTAATGCATAATAAACTCACAGGTATTTTACTCCTGGGAGGCAAACAGGGAGAGTCCTTTTCAAGCAGAGACCGCAGAATACTTGATGCATTTTCTCTTTATATCGGCGTTTTTATTGAAACCATGCAACTTTCAGCCACACTCACAGAAAGTCAGATTTATCAGCAATCCTTGCTTGAAAATCTTCCGAACGGAGTTATTGCCGTCAATGATGACGGCAGGATAATCATATTTAACCGGGCAGCAGAAAGAATATCAGGAATCAGAAAAAAAGAAGTCATTGACAGAAATTTTGAAAATGTAATTCCTGAATCTTTGAGAGAATTATTAAGAAGGCTTTTGAAAGAAAACATTGAGATCAATGATATAGAATTGACATTGTCTGAAAATGGGAAGACCATTCCATTAAGAATCAGCGGTTCAAGATTTTTTTCAATTGATGGAAATCTGCTTGGAGCGCAGGTGATTTTTTCTGATATTTCTCAATTGAAAATGCTTCAGCATCATGCTGAAAGAAATGAACGACTTGCCTCTCTCGGAATACTTGCAGGTGGAATTGCGCATGAAATCAGGAATCCACTTGTTGCTCTTAAGACCTTTTCACAACTTCTTCCTGAAAAGTACTCTGACAAAGATTTCAGGTCAAACTACCTGAAGGTTGTCATACCTGAAATAGACAGAATAAACCGTCTTGTTGAACAACTACTTGTTTTTGCAAGACCGAGACCACCGAGAATGGAAGAGTTTGACCTGATTTCAGTGATAGAGTCAACAATACTGCTTGTTTCCACTCAGAAAAAGTTTGAAGGCATCAAGGTTCAAACTCACTACAACAGCAAAAGCATAAGAATCAAGGCTGACTCTGAAAAAATAAAGCAGGCCCTTCTTAATCTGCTGTTTAATGCCGCTGAGGCAATAGATGAAAAAAATGGGACGATAGATATTTCTGTTTCTGAAAACGAAGGAAATCTTATCCTTGAAATCAAGGACAATGGTTTTGGTATTCCTTCTGAAAATATGGACAAGATTTTTGACCCCTTGTTCACAACAAAACCGTATGGAACAGGACTTGGACTTTCAATAGTTAATGAAATTATTGCACAGCACGATGGAAGGATATATATTGAAAGCCAGCAGGGTAACGGAACAAAGGTTACAATACATCTTCCACTCAATACAGGGGTATCCCAATGAAATATGTCATGGTTGTGGTTGAGGAAAAAGGGCTTGCAGGGACCCTCAGTTTTCTTCTGAAAGATAATTTTTTGCCTGTGGTTGTTGAACCGTCCCGTATGAGAGAATCCATTATTCAGAGAAAACCCGACATCATTATTATTGACTTTTCATACAAAAAAATTCCGTTGCAGGTTCTGGTTGAACAGATTAAGGAACTTGTGCCTGATGCTCCGATTATTGCACTGGTTGACTCTTTTGGGCCTGTGGCCAGGCGCATTATGAACCTTGGTGTCTATGAGCTTATTGAGAAGCCCTTTGATCCAGAAAAATTCATGTATGCACTCAACCGTGCATCTCTGTATGCTGGAGTCGAGAAGACCAAAAAACTGCCTCAGGTGCAGCTTTCTGAAGACAGGATATCGTCTGATATTTCTGAAAGCGTCTTTTTCCAGAGGTTGAGTGAACTTCTGGCTGAGAATTTTTCAGAACCCTCCAGACTCATTCCGGGCATCATTAAGCTGGTGAAAAGTCAACTTTTTCTGTCCGGAGTGTCTTTTTTTCTTAAAGAGTCAAGCGGATTCAGTTTTTATGACGGTGTAAATGTTGACAGGGCATTTTTGAAAAGTATAAAGTTTTCTGAAAAAAGCGCTCTTTATGTCAAACTTATATCTGAAAGAAGCATACTGCAGAAAAACAGGATAAATGAAGCAGGTCTTATCTCGGAACTTGAACTCCTGAAAGCGGAAATTATCCTTCCTTTGATGAAAAGGGATGGTGAGGTTTTTGGTTTCTTTGCTCTCGGGAAAAGATTAACAGGTGAGAGTTTTACCACTGATGTTATCAGATTTTTGAGCGATATCAGCAGTTATTTCAGTGTGCTTCTTGAGGATTCTTTTCTGTTTCAGGAAAATATTTTTCAAAAGGAGTTCCAGAAAATCATACTGGAAAATGTTCCCACAGGAATTATTGTACTTGACAAAAATCTCAATGTGAAAATTTTCAACAACCAGGCAGAAATTATACTTGGCAGGAATGCCTCAGATGTTGTTGATGGCCCTGTTGAAAATATTGGAGTGGAGATGGCTTCAAAGATAAGAGAGGCAGAATCCAGGAAAGAGGCAATATTCAGAGAAGAAATTTTTGTCAGACAGTTGAAGAAGTGGTTTGGAATGAGCTGCAATTTTGTGTGTCAGCAGGGAGAAATTGTCTGGACAATAATTATTTTTCAGGATATTACACTTTCCAAAGAAATGGAGCTGGAGAAAAAGAAAACTGAACAGAATCAATACTGGGAAAAGATTGCAAGTCATCTTTCCCACGAGATAAAAAACCCGCTTGTTGCAATAAAGACCTTTGCCTGCCTTTTGCCTGAAAAGTTTGGAGAGGAAACATTCAGGACAGAATTTTATAAAATTGTCAATGCTGAAATTGAAAGATTGACACATCTTGTTGAAAAAATTGCCCGCCTTTCAGAGAAGGAAGACCTGATACTGAGCAAGGTTGACTGTTTTGATGTTTTGCAGAAAACAGTGCAGAGATTTCCTGCTGTCAGAATTGCGGCTTCAAAAAATAGCATCAATACCATTGTAAACATTGATGCAAACAGAATTCAGGAAGCGCTTGAACTTTTGTTTGATTTTTGTTGCAATGATACCGGAGAGAATGGAGTTGTGAATGTGTCCGTTTCAGAAAAAGAATCCTGTGTAGAAATGGTTGTGGAAGAAAAAAGGAAACAGATTCAACTGGATTCTGTTCAGGATATATTCGTACCGTTTTCAGACCATCTCAACGGGCTGGCTTCACTTAATCTGGCAATATGTCGCAAGATTATAGAAGATCATTCCTGCAACATAAGTGCAGAGGTCTTCCCCGAAGGAAAAAAACGATTTACAATCACATTCCCGTTGAATAGGCAATGAAAAAAATTCTTGTTATTGACGACGAGAAAAGTGTTCAGGAATCACTGAAACTGGTTCTTTCTGATAAATACAAGGTTTTCACGGCTGGCTCAGGTAAAGATGGGCTTGAGATACTATCAAACAATGATATTGACATTGTCTTTCTTGACATATTGATGCCAGATATTGACGGTATAAAGGTTCTCCAGGAGATAAGAAAAGATAATCAGAAGGTTATCGTTGTTATGCTGACTGCCATATCAAAACTTTCCACTGCTGTTGAGGCAATGAAACTCGGCGCTTACGACTATATTACAAAACCATTTGAGGTTGATGAAATTCGTGTGCTGGTTGAAAAAATATATCAGGATTTGAAAATCAGACAGAATATTGAGATTCTTTCTGATGAGATTGAAAAAACAAGTGGAACAATCATATTCAAAAGTCAGCAGATGAGAAATGTTCTGGACCTTGCGCGAAAGGCAGCACCTCACGATTCATCCGTTCTTATTACGGGTCAAACAGGCACAGGCAAGGAACTTGTGGCAAGGTTCATCCATAAAGAGAGCGAAAGAAGGGAAGAATCATTTATACCGATTCACTGTGCGGCGATTCCTGAAACGCTTTTTGAAAGCGAAATCTTTGGATATGAAAAAGGAGCATTTACAGGTGCATTCAAAAGCAAGCCGGGCAGGATTGAAATGGCCGGAAACGGAACTGTTTTCTTTGACGAGATTGGAGAAATGCCGATTGGTCTTCAAACCAAGCTTCTGCGGGTGCTTCAGGAACACGAATTTTCGCGGATTGGTTCCAATGAACCAATAAGAATGGAGGCAAGGGTTCTTGCGGCAACGTCAAGAGATTTGAAGAGTGAAATAAAATCGGGCAGATTTCGTGAGGACCTTTTTTACAGATTAAGTGTAATTCCCATTGAAATTCCACCTTTGAAGGAAAGAAAGGATGATATCCTGCCAGTTGCCTATCATTTTCTTTCTGTTTTTGCAGCGCAGACAGGTGCAAGAACAAAGTCCTTTTCATCAGCGGCAGAGAAATGTTTATTGGATTATGACTGGCCTGGAAATGTAAGAGAATTGAAAAATGTTATTGAACGGATTTTGGTTTTGAAAGGGAATAAGGATATAATAGATGTCTGTGACCTACCAGAAGACATCAGGGGATCTGAGAAGAGCAGGATACCTGAAAAGGGGTCTTTTGTTGAACAGGTTGCGGAATTTGAAAAAAGATTGATTGTTGATGCAATGGAAAAATTTGCATGGAACAAGTCAAAGGCGGCGCAATATCTAAAAATAAGCCGCAGGATATTGAGTTACAAGATTGAAAAATATGAAATCAGAAAAAACAAACAACAGGATTCTGATTGTTGAAGACAATGCAGGTGTTCAGAATCTTTACCGGGAGATACTCGGGAAAAATGGCTATCAGTTAACGATGAGAGCAGATGTTTCATCTGCTCTTGATGTATTGAAAAAAGAAGATTTTAACCTTGTGATTCTTGATTTGCAGCTTCCCGATGAAGATGGGGTTGCTTTTCTTGAAAAACTCGGTCAGTTTGATAAAAGTGTTCCGCCTGTTGTCGTTTGTACTGGCATGGCGTCCCTTGAAAACGCGGTTAATGCAATGAAAAAGGGCGCAAGCGACTTCATAACAAAGCCGTTCACGGTTGATGGGCTGATTTCTGCCGTAGAAAGAAACATAAAAATCAGTCAGATTACCAACAAGATTTCTGATATAGAAATGGTCCGGTCAATTCTTGAACTCAATAGAATAATAATCTCAATTACAGACATAGAGGAATTATCCGCAAGCGTTATTGACCTTGTGTATAGTTTTGTTAAACCTGATGTGGCACTTTTCTATTTCAAAGATGATGACACAGAAAGATTTTTTCTTCGCAAGGCAAAAGGCAGTATGCCTGGTTTCAATCCACCACTGGCTTTGTCTCTGGGGGATCTTGAGAGGGTTAAACAAGAAGACAGGAATATCGCCAGAAGGTCGGACAAAGGATTTTTTGAGATAATCCTCTACGGTAAGAAGGATATCGTGGGAATCTTACGACTTTATTCAGGTGAAAGATTTTTTGATGACAGAGAGCTCAGATTTCTTTCTGTGCTTGGAACACAGATCGGTATTGCCATTGAAAATGCAAATCTTCTTCAACAGTTGAAAGAATCATATATCAGTGCGATAAGGACGCTTGTGAATTCGCTTGAGGCAAAAGATGCCTATACAAAAAATCACTCTGAACAGGTTGCATACTATGCTGTTGCCATCGGCAAGGCCCTGGGGCTTGACAACCGTGCGCTTGAGAGTTTGCGAAATGCTGCATATCTCCATGACATCGGAAAACTCGGTATCAAGGACGAAATCATCCTGAAAAAGTCATCACTGTCCGAGGAGGAGTTTGAAATCATCAAGAAACATCCACTAATCACCAGAGAAATTCTTAAGCCGCTTAGGATTCGCAAAGAAGAAATGGAAGCATGCCTTTATCACCACGAAAGAATCAACGGTAATGGATATCCTGATGGTCTTGAAGGAGAAAAGATCCCGCTGATGGCAAGGATTCTTGCTGTTGCAGATTCTCTGAGTGCGATGATTTCAGAAAGGCCTTATCGCAAAAAAATGGAAATCAACGAGGCAATTGAAGAACTGAAAAGAAATGCAGGTGAGCAGTTTGATGAAAATGTTGTGAAGGCGCTGATAAACGTACTGGAAAAATCAAAATCATCATAACAACTCAAAGACAGGGAGTTTTTCATGGTAAAAATTTTCAGGTTGTTGTCAAACGATCTTGGTATTGACCTCGGAACCGCCAATACTGCTGTTTATCTGAGAGGTAAGGGAGTTGTGCTGATGGAGCCGTCAATTGTGGCAATAAATCGTGATACAAAACAGGTTCTCGCAGTCGGCACAGAAGCAAAGAAAATGCTCGGGAAAACACCTGCAAACATCATTGCAATGAAGCCGATGAAGGATGGGGTTATTGCTGATTTTGACGCGTGTGAGGCAATGTTAAGATATTTCATAAACAGGGTAAAATCACCGAGGCACAGATTTGTTATGCCGCCGAAGATGGTCATTGCTGTGCCTTCAGGTATCACCAGTGTTGAGAGAAGGGCAGTTCGTGAAACAGCACTCAAGGCAGGTGCAAGAATTGTTCGGCTCGTTGAAGAGCCGATGGCTTCTGCGATTGGGGTTGGACTGCCTGTTGAAGAACCTTGTGGCAGTTTCATACTTGATATCGGCGGCGGAACCACAGAAATGGCAGTAATCTCACTGGGAGGACTTGTCCTTACAAAGAGTTTAAGAATTGCCGGCAATGAAATGGATGAGGCGATTTCCAACTATCTGAAAAAGAAATACAATCTTCTTGTTGGTGAGAAAACAGCAGAAGACATAAAGATTCACATTGGTTCAGCATTTCCTCTTGAGGAAGAACTCACCATGGAGGTTCACGGCCGCGACCTTGTTGAAGGACTTCCAAAGATGATAAAGATTCGTTCAGAAGAGATACGAGATGCACTTAAGGATACACTGATGGCAATCGTCAGTGCAGTAAGGGATATTCTTGAAGAAACTCCGCCCGAACTTTCAAGCGACCTTGTTGAAAGAGGGCTTGTTATTGCAGGTGGCGGTGCTCTGCTGCGCAATATTGACAGGTTGATATCCCAGGAGACAAAGCTCCCTGTTGTTGTTGCAGAAAATCCTTTGCTTGCCGTTGTAACAGGTACTGGCAAGATGCTTGAAGAATATCGGTACTTCAAGATGTTTCCTTCCGAATAGGTGGTTAGATGTTGTGGAAATTCCGTCGGGAAATTATCTTTTTTATGCTCATCATTGCCGGGATATTTTTTATAAGGCACAATGCGGATTTCAGGATTTTTTCTCCAAAGCGAGTGTCTGTTGAAAAGGCTGTTCAACCATCCATTGATGAGCTTATCCTTGAAAACGAAAATCTGAGAAAACTAATGAAGTTGAAGCAGAGGAGGTATTTTTCAAGGGTAATATATGCCAGTGCGAAAAGTGTTTCACCGTGGGTGTTCCCATCACAGATTATATTTGATAAGGGAACAAGAAATGGTGTCAGGACAGATATGGCAGTGATAAGCGGGGATGGTTCATTGATAGGTCGTGTGGTCTCTGTAAGTGAACAGACATCAACCTGTATTACACTGTATCATCCTGATAACAAGGTGAGTGTTGTTGTGCCGAGAACAGGAGAACTTGCCATTGTTGAAGGCATATCTTTATCATCCCTGTACCCGTACCTGAGGATAAGATTCCTTCCGCCGCAATGCAGGGCGTCAGAAGGAGACATGGTTGAAACAAGCGGCCTTACAAAATTATTTCCATCTTCAATAAGAGTGGGCACAATATTGAAAATCAGTTCCTCTGGAACTGAACCGGTTGCGCATGGACTTATAAAACCATTTTTCATAAATGAAAACATTACAGCAGCACTCCTTGTTGAATAAGAGAGATATTCTGTTATTCTTAATTGTTCCATCCTTCCTGCAGTTTTTGTTTCCTCATGCATGGACAGATTTTTTCATTCTTACAGTTTTTTATCTTGCTTTCACAAATAGACTGTTTTCTTATTTTTTTATGATTCCACTCTGGGGTATAATATATTCAATATTGACACTTGAAAATACAGGTACAGAAATCATTGCGCTCGGGTTTGTGTGGTATTTTTTTGTCTCATTTGGCACAGGCAGCAGTTTGTTAACAGGCCTTGTATCTGTTGTTTTCGGTTGTTTGCTTTATCTTGCTGTAAAACTGTGCGCCAGTCCAATGGGGTGTGTATGGAACCTTTCAATGATCGTACTTTTCTCCATTTATTTTATTTTTATAAACGTTGTGATGTGTTTGATTTTGATTGTGATAAGGAGTAATCTTATAAGAAAACAGATACAGGGTGTGTGATTCTTACATGGAAGAACGATTAAAGACATTTCTTCAACTTGTAAAGATTCTGCTGGGGATAATACTGCTTCAGTGTGTTAACCTTCAGGTTTTTCATTTTTCTTATTACAGAAGGATGTCCAACCAGAATTGCATAAGAACAATTGATCTTGGAATTCCGAGAGGAAAGATCCTTGATAGAAACGGCAGAATTCTTGCAGAAGACAGGACCTGCTTCAATCTTGTATATGTTCCCTATGATATCAAAAATTCACGGGAGGTTGCCACAACACTTTCAGATATCTTCGGACTTGACCCCAACGAACTTCTCAAACAGTTTGATAAACCCTCTTCAAACCCTTTTGAAAGAAGAATACTAAAACGTAATCTAACTCAGTCAGAGATTGCTACTGTTTCTGAATATGCCTTCAAACTGCCAGGGGTTTTCGTTCAGGCAGGGCTGGACAGACAGTATACACTTAAAGAAGGGACCTGTCACGTTCTTGGTTATATCGGAGAAATAAACCAGGATGAACTGGATGCCATGAAAGATGAAGGACTAAAGCCAGGACATTACATAGGTAGATATGGAATAGAAAAACAGTATGATGATTTTTTAAGAGGGAAGTCAGGCGGATACCAGATTGAGGTTGATGCTCATGGGCATCAAAGAAAAATATTAAGAGAAATAGCCATGATTCCGGGTAACAACATTGTTTTAACTCTGGACCAGAGTGTGCAGGAAGCATGCATAAATGCGCTTGAAAACAGGCATGGCAGCATTGTTGTGATGGATCCGAGAAACGGAGAAATCCTTGCACTCGTTAGCAATCCATCCTTTGACCCTTCAAATGTGGCAAAATACCTGAAGCCGCCATATAGCGAAAGAACACCATTTCTCAATCGTGTAATCGCAGGACAATATGCTCCTGGCTCTATCTTCAAGATTATTACTGAAATCGCTGCACTTGAAACAGGCGAAATAGGTGAGCATGACCGTATTGAATGCACAGGAAGCATGGAAGTTGGAGACAAAATTTTCCACTGCTGGAAGGAAGAGGGACATGGATGGCTGGATATAAACATGGCTTTGCCCTTTTCATGTAATATATTTTTTGGTACAGTCGGAGCAAAAATTGGGGTTGAAAAGATACTGGAATATGCGAAGCTTTTTGATTTTGGCAAGCAGACCGGTATTGATCTGCCGGGTGAAAAATCAGGAAATTTGCCATCTCCGGATGAATCAGGAGGTGCCATAAATCTTGCGATAGGTCAGGGTGCTCTAACAGTAACACCGCTTCAACTCTGTGTAATGATATCATCTATTGCAAATGGCGGAAATCTATGGAGGCCATATCTTGTGAAGAAAATCCTTGCACCGGACGGCAAGGTAATTAAAGAATTTCAGCCGTTTGTCAAAAAAACAATATTTATCTCGGATGAAACACTTACTGTTTTGAAAAGAGGCCTGAGGAATGTTGTCAGGTTCGGTACAGGAGCAGGAGCCAATGTTTCCGGAATTGAGATCGCTGGCAAAACAGGAACCGCACAGATTGCCCAGAGAGAATTGGGCTTGCCCACAAGAGGGGCATTTGCGTGCTATGCGCCTGCGGACAGTCCGAATATTGCTATGGTTGTTTTTCTGGATGAAGGAAGCTCCGCACAGGCAGCAAGAATTGCGGGTTCTATCATAAAGAAGATATATACCTCAGAAGAAACACAGAGCGAAACCACCATCAGTGAGACGCAGGAAGTCCAGTTTCTACCGTCTGGAAGTGAGGGGTTTGAATAAAATGGAAAATAAAAACAATCCCGGCAGAATTCTTTTGACTGTAAGTTTTATACTTACGGCACTCGGGATTTTGCTTCTTTTCAGTGCATCAAAAGGAATCACGGCTGTCCAGACAGGTATTCCAGTGTATATAAAACAGATTATATGGTCATTTTTCGGGATTCTGCTTTTTTCCTGGTTGAAAGAATTTGATTACAGACACTGGAACAAACTTGCTCATATTTTGTATTTTGTCTGTCTCATTCTGCTTCTGGTAGTGCTGGCGGTTGGCACAGGAAGGGCAGGTAGGTGGATAAAAATCGGCTGGTTCAATTTTCAACCATCAGAATTTACAAAATTTGTTCTTATTATTGTGCTTGCAAGATATTTCTCACTGCGGGATATAGGAAGATTTTCAACACTGCTCGGCGGGATGATAATAACAGGCATCCTGTTTTTGCTTGTCCTTCTTCAGCCGAATCTTGGCACAGCGTTTTTGTTCATAGTAATATTTTTCGCAATGGCTTATCTTGAAGGTGCGAAACGGAAGCATCTGTTGATTCTTATTGTCATTGGAATACTAATAAGTCCGTTTTTGTGGATGGGACTTAAGGACTATCAGAAACAGCGGCTTACGGTTTTTCTGAATCCATGGAAAGATCCTCTCGGCAAGGGTTATAACATACTTCAGTCAAAGATTACGATTGGTTCTGGAGGTATTGTTGGAAAAGGATTCCTGCGCGGCACTCAGACGAAACTTGCTTTTTTGCCTGAGTTCCACACTGATTTCATATTCTGTTTGCTTGCTGAAGAATTCGGGCTTGCTGGAGTGGTTGCCCTTCTGTTTCTTTATTATGTATTCCTGACCCAGATATGGAAGATAAGTATGACCACTCAGGATCCTTTTGGAAGATTGGTTGGAATCGGTATGATGGTTATGTTTCTCACACAGATATTTGTAAATATAGGAATGGCCTGCGGACTTTTGCCTGTTGCTGGAATACCTCTGCCTTTTCTGAGTTATGGTGGTTCTGCTCTTTTTGTTTGTTTTATTTCTCTGGCAACAATATACAATCTTCACAGGAACACAGCCCTGTTCTGAATAGCTATGTTCAATATCAATGAGATAATCAAAAATATTCAAAAACCCATTACATACCTTAATGGGGAGATAAATTCTTTTCATCCCGATACGGAAAACTCAGAGATAAAATTCGCCCTCGGATACCCAGACCTCTATGAAATTGGAATGTCCAATCTTGGCATAAGAATTCTTTATCAAATTCTTAATGGTATCAAGGGTGTTGCCTGTGAAAGATTTTTTGCACCCGGCAGCGATCTTGAGGATATCCTGAGGAAGGCAGACGCATCCTTGTTCACACTTGAATCCAGAAAGCCGTTGAAAGATTTTGATATTGTTGGATTCAGTCTTTCTTCCGAACTCAACTATACAAATTTTGTCAATCTCCTTTCGCTTTCAAAAATTCCCGTTCATTCTGATGAAAGGTGTGATAGCGATCCTATTATCCTTGCTGGTGGAAATTGTTCATTTCATCCTGAACCATTGTCTTCTTTTGTTGATTTGTGGATTGTTGGTGAAGCAGAAGAAGCAGTTGTTGAACTTATTGAGGCATACAAGAATCTTAAAGGGCTGAAAAGATTTGACATCATAAAATCTCTTGCGGAAATCAAAGGTGTATATGCTCCGATGTTTTATTCGGTTCAGGCGGATGACACCCTTAAACCGGTATCAGCCAGAATTCCTAATATTATTGAAAGGCGCATTGTTGCTGACTTTGAAAATTCTGTCTTTCCTACAAAGTGGATAGTTCCATCCTGCGACATTATACACGATAGGATTTCTCTTGAAATTATGCGGGGATGTCCTCAGAATTGTCTTTTCTGCCAGGGCGGATTTTGCTGGAAGCCGGTTAGAAAAAAAAGTGCGGAAAAACTTATTGAACTCGGACTTGAGACATATAATAACACCGGATACGAAGAAATTTCTCTGCTTTCTTTTTCCGCATCAGACCACCCTGAAATTGAAAAAATAGTAATGGGACTTGTGGAGAAAACATCTGGTTTTAATGTGGCAATCTCTTTCCCTTCTTTAAGGATTGACAGTTTTTCCTTTCATCTTGCAGACAGGATAAGTCAGGTAAAAAGGACAGGCCTTACATTTGCGCCGGAAACAGGACAATCTCTGAGAAAATATATTGGAAAAAATATTTCAGATGATAGGTTGCTTGACCTTGCGAAAGAAGCAAAAAAAGCAGGATGGAGACAGCTGAAACTTTATTTCATGATTGGGTTGCCCTGTGAAGAAGAAAAAACGATTTCGGAAATTGAAAATCTGATAAATGAAATTTCAAGAATTATTTTTGTGAAGTGCTCGTTCAATACTTTCATTCCAAAACCACATACCCCTTTTCAATGGGAAAAATTTCCGGAATCAGGATATTATTGTGAGATAACAAAACGGCTGAAAAAGAATTTTTCAAGAAACAGGTTTGTCTCCATCAAATTCCATCCATACGAAATGAGCATGATAGAATGTCTTCTTTCAAGAGGAAACAGGAAACTTGGCGCCGTGATTGAACATGTCTGGAACTCAGGCGGAAAAATGGAAAACTGGTCTGAGGGTTTTGTTTTTGATAGGTGGACTGTGTCCATGCAGGAGAAATGCCTTGATTTTGCTGATTATCTCGGGGACCTGCCATCAATCTGTAATAGATGGAAACATATCATGGCTTCTTTACCGTTTGAAAAATTACAGAGGATGAGGGAAAATTTCTATCGGTCGGTGGGTAACCATTATACTTCTTGAATCTCTGGAATCAATTGTTTCCAGACAGTATACTTCAATCCATTTCTCAATGTTCTCAAAGGATAGCAGCCGGTTGCATCCCATAGTCTTATTCTCGCTTTTGCAAAAAGGTCTCCCATGTAGGAGTAGTCAGGATATGATGGATTCTTTTCTGTGAGGTCTTCAGGCACAGCAAGAATTATTTCAGGATGTTTTCTGTTTTTGCACGGATAAATAATTGCAGAGCCACCGCCAGCATTTACCCTGACCCAGAATGAATCAAGGTTTTCTCCGAGTCCACGGTACATATTAATAATTTCAGGTATTTTTCCCTTTAATATTCCTCCCGCAGCAGGATGAAGACACAGCCGCGCCCCTGCCATTACTCCGACAGCCCACACATCCTGGTAATGCCCGTCATGGCATACACCCATTGCTATTTCTGCACCGCAGACCCTCTGAAGGTTATAGTTTCTTCCGTGCTACAATCCTTCTTCACATGAATGAACCTTTGCCATTAAAGGTCCCAGGCTTCCATCAGGCCTTACAAACCTATGGCAGTTGACTCTCACCTGCTTGAGTGTTGAACCCTCAACAAGTTTGCCTGATATCCATTCAGGATATCCAATAAGAACATAAGGTGCATTTTTTATTTTTGCAACTGCCTTTTGAAATCTTTTAAGTTCTGACTGAATATTTGTTCTGTTCATAAGGTCATCTGAAATTCTCAAACCGGTCAGGGATGTTTCAGGTGTTACAAGTATCTGTACGTTATTTTCTGCTGCTTTTTTAACGCCTTTTATCAAAGAGTTCACGTTTTCTTCTATGGTTGGTTTTATGGACTGTTGCCATATCCCAACATCAAGATATTCTGGCCTTGGTCTTGTGTTTCCAGAGATTTTGAAGTGAGACACTGCTATTTTGCCCTTTCCTTTCAAACCGAACATAAAAAGGGATTCAGGAAGAAAATCAATGTTTCTAACCTGAGCCACCCTGCTGTTATTTACAAGTATGTCAACCGCTGAACCCTCGTATGGAAGACCGGGAAGTTCATCCTTCTGACGTATAATGCTTATTTTTGAGATGTTTGTTGATTTGAGAGCGGTTGACAATCGTGGCTGGGTTTTGTGGAATTCATGTGTAAAAACATGTAATGTTTTCTTTCTGAAGTCAATCCTCAGATTTATGTACTCAAAACCTGCGAGAAATCCGCAGGTAAATATCCCTGATTTCTCACCGCTGGCGGCAAATTTTATATCAATCCTGTCTCCGTAGATTGAACATGGCCTGAGATAAACAGGAGCGTCAATATTTTCAAAGCTTTCAATACAAAGAACACCTGATTTTCTTTCAATGGCAAAACCTTTTTCAGAAATTGCTTCCCACGTATCATCAAGTTCCTGCTTGAAATTCCATTCTCTTGTATACTCAGTCATACAATTATACCATCTATGAAAATGCTTGTTAACCCCTATCTTTTTCTCCTTTTTTGACACTACCAACACTCTTTAAGTTGGGAGTTCCCTTGATAGTTTCTCGCGCTTGTCTTTTAATCTTTTGCCCATTCCTAACTCCTTTAATAATTAGGTTATCATACAAAAATCAAATGTCAGGTTTATTTTTCCTGCTTTTTTATTTCTTTGCCATTGCTTGCTTCCGAAGCCTCGGCAATTCTTTTGACTCTGCATGGAAGATATGCTATGCTTTGATGTGATTGGATTTGTCCTCAATAAAAATAATTTTAACTTTTTGAAGGTAATACATTACATAGTTTTATGAAAGAAATTTCCTGTATTCTTCCTGTTGCCGGGATCGGCAGGCGACTTCAGCCACATACATTTACAATTCCCAAGGTGCTTCTTCCTGTTGCCGGAAAACCAATACTCGGGTACCTTCTTGATTATGTGAAATCGCTCGGGATTCGCAGAGTAGTTTTTATAATCGGGCATCTCGGAGATAAGATTATTGATTATGTGAATGGAAATCATCCTGACATTGATGGGATATTTGTGAGACAGGAAGAATTTCTCGGTCTTGGTTATGCAATTTCTCTTGCGGCAGATTATGTTGAGGGTCCCGTGTTTATCAATCTTGGCGATACTATTGTTGAAACAGATGTTAAGCAACTGGTTCAGGATGCAGTCAGCTGGATTGCCGTGAAGGAAGTGGACGACCCGAGAAGATTTGGAGTTGCACTTACTGACGGAGAGGGACTTATTACAAAAGTTGTTGAAAAACCGTCTGAGATAATTTCTCATCATGCGCTCTGCGGTGTTTATTTTCTGAGTAACAGCCGTCTGCTTTTTGATTGTCTGAAAAACCTGATTGTTTCTGAAAAGAAAACAAGAAATGAGTTTCAGCTTACTGATGCGATTGGAATGATGATAAGTAAGGGTGAAAAAATCCTTGCAATTCCGGCAAAAGTGTGGCTTGACTGTGGAAAGGTAGAGACACTTCTTCAGACCAACAGATTTCTTCTTGAAAAGTACAGGCCAGTGATTCCTTCACTTCCTTCGGTGGTTATCAATCAACCTGTTTTTATAGACCCGTCCGCCCAGATAAGAAACTGCGTTGTTGGTCCATTTGTTTCTGTTGGGAAAAATGTCACAATGACGAATGTAATAGTTCAAAACAGTATCATCAATGACAATGCAAGCGTTAGAAACATTGTTCTTACGGATTCTGTAATTGGTTATTCTGCACTTCTTTCAGGGAATCTGCAGAAGATAAACCTCGGTGATGCCTCGCAGGTCAGCTTGATGGGAGAAGAAGACGCTCTTTTCTGATTCTTACTCAATAAATTCTTTGTGAACCGCTTTCAGCGCTTTTTGTCCGTCCTGTTTCTTGATGATGCAGGAAATCTTGATTTCAGAAGTGCTTATCATTTCAATGTTTATCCCTGCATCAGCAAGTGCCTTGAACATTCTCGCTGCAACTCCTGGATGGTTCATCATTCCAAGTCCTATGACTGTAATCTTCGCAATGTCGCTGTCTGATGCTACTTCCTTGCAATTTAATTCGTTTCCTGTTTCTTTTGCAATCTTGAATGCTTTGTCAAGTTCAGCGCTGTTCACTGTGAACGAAAGGTCAGTATATCCCTGCAAGCTTACATTCTGCACTATTATGTCCACATTGATGTTTTCTTTTCCGAGCGCACCAAAAATTCTTGCTGCAACTCCGGGTCTGTCTGGAACATGGAAAAATGTAATTTTTGACTGTTTTTCATCCAGGGTCACTGATGAAACAATCGCGCCTTCCTTAAAGTTAACCTCTGTCACCATTGTTCCTCCATTGTCGGCAAATGTTGATTTAACAACAAACGGGATATGATACTTCTGGGCAAATTCAACAGCACGCGACTGCATAACCTTCGCACCAGCAGAAGCCATTTCAAGCATTTCTCTGTAAGATATTATGGGTATTATTCTGGCCTCAGGTACAATGTTCGGATCTGCAGTAAAAACGCCGGGAACATCTGTATAGATTTCACACTTTTCTGCTTTTACCGCACCTGCTATTGCTATTGCCGTGAGGTCCGAACCGCCTCTGCCAAGTGTTGTAATGTTTTCCTCAGGGCTGATTCCCTGAAAACCTGCAACAACAACAATTTTTCCATTTTTTAATTCTTCAAGAATTCTTCTTGCATCAATGGTACATATCCTTGCTTTTGTGTGGCTGCTATCTGTTCTGATACCGGCGAGAAAACCGGGAAGTCCTTCTGCCTCGCATCCTAAATTTTCAATTGCGATACACAGAAGAGCAACCGAAACAATTTCGCCTGTGGAAAGTAAAAGGTCCATCTCCCGTGTTGGTGGAAAATTGTGGAGCTGTTTTGCAAGGTCTATAAGAGTGTCAGTTGTTTTTCCCATTGCCGAAACCACAACAACAACCTTGTTCCCACTTTTATAGGTATTTACAACCCTTTCCGCAACCCTCCTTATTTTTTCCGGTGTTGCAACAGAACTTCCGCCATATTTTTGTACAATGATTCCCATATAAATCTCCACTTCATGTAAAATAAATATTATTTTATCAGGAATATCCTTGTTTTTCAACACTATTGAAGAATAGATTCCTTGAGAATTTTGCGATGTCCATTGAGATATTCAATTGCGCTGATTTCTTTTTTTCCCTGTTCCTGAACCCGTAAAAGTTCCAGTATTCCCTGTCCACATAAAACAAGCAATCTTTTCTTATTTTCAAGGAATCTGCCAGGGGTTTGAGAAAATGTGGAGGCATCTTCAACACGGGATTTTCTTATTTTCAGTATTCTTTTCCCTTTGCCTGAAACAAGGAATGAATATGCACCGGGCCAATCAGCAACCCCACGTATTCTGTTGTGTATGGATTCTGCACTATCCTGCCAGTTTATATGCCCGTCGGATTTTTTAAGTTTCGGCGCATAAGAAACCTTTCCAACCTGTTCCTCACCCACGCATCCGCTGACCACTTTTTCTATTGCATCCATAAGGACATCAGAAGCAATATTTGATAATTTTTCCCGCAGAGTGAAAATATCATCTTCACTGTCAATATTTATTTTCTGACTGCTTATGATTTTTCCTGCATCAACCTCATTAATCATTGAAATAACACTCACTCCGGTTTGTTTTTCTCCATTTATCAGAGTCCATTCCATTGGAGCGCAACCACGATATTCTGGAAGAAGAGAAGGGTGTACATTGAGCGGTGCAAGAGCGGGTATTTTCAGGTAATCTTCAGGTATGATTTTCCCGTAGGAAATAACAACAAAAAAATCAGGTTTGAGTGATTGAAGTTTATCAAACAATTCATAATTTTTTGAAAGTTTCTCTGGTTGAAAAACTCTTATGCCATACTTTTGTGCCCACGTCTTTACCGGACCAGGAATAATTTTGAGATGTCTTCCACGTGGTTTGTCAGGAGATGTGATGACCGCAATAACAGAATGCTGCCTGCGCAATCTTTCAAGGCAAGGTATCCCGAAAGGAGAACTGCCCCAGTAAACAATCTTCATCTTATTAGGAAAGGTTATTTCTGAAAAACAAGCGAAGCACCCGAAACAATTCCAGCGTCAACTCCAAGACCTGCAGGAACAACCTCAACAGTTTCTGCCAGGACCTTCATTGCTCTTTCCCTGATGGTTTTTCTTACTGTTGAGAAAAGTATTTCACCTGTCTGAGCAATTCCACCCGCAAGGATTATCCTGTCAGGGTTTAGCAGATTTACGATACCGGCAAGAAATGCTCCAAGAGCAGTTGCCATTTCAATCCAGATTTCCTCTGCAAGTTTATCGCCTTTTTGATATGCCTCTGATATGATCTTCGGCGTAATCCTTGAAAGGTCGTTGTCAACCATTTTTCTGATGATTGTTTTTCTTCCTTTCCTGACCTTTCTTATAAGAGATTTGACAATATAGTCCCTTCCAACATACGCTTCAATACAACCTGTGCTTCCACAGCCGCACTTTCTTCCTTTGTAGTCAACAGGCATATGCCCGAGCTCTGCTGCTGAATAAATTGCCCCGCGAAGCAGTTTTCCATTTATCACGACTCCGCCGCCGAGTCCTGTTCCCAGGGTAAGACATACTATTGTGCGTGTTCCTTTCCCTGCGCCGAAAAGATACTCACCCCAGACAATACTATTTGCGTCATTCTCTACAACCACGTTTTTGTTGAATTTGCTCTCAAAAATTTTTCTGAGGTTCAAATTATGCCAGTCAGGAAGATTCGGGGATTCATAGACCACGCCGTTGTTGTCAACAATGCCCGGTGTGCCAATCCCGATTCCATCAATTGCATTATCCCACACATCCTTGATAGCCAGGGCTATCTGTTCAATTACAATATCCCGCTTTCCAGAATCAGCTCTTGTTGGAATCATCCCTTTTTTCAAGATATTACCCGCATCATCCACAAGCCCGTACTTGATGTATGTTCCGCCCAGATCAATGCCGATTGCCATGCTCATTTCTTTTTACCTTTGAGAAAACCAAACATGGATTTCTTTTCACCTGTTTTTGGCTCTGGTTTTGTTTCTGGTACTGCTTTTTCTTTTCTGCCAAAAAATCCCTTCTTTTTCGGTTCAGCAGGTTTTTCCTGTGCCTGCTGCTGGGGTTTCTCTGTCTTTTCTTCTTTCTTCCTTCCGAAACCGAATTTTTTCTTCTTTCGTTCTGCGGGTGGCTGTTCTTTTTTCTCTTCTACTGCTGGAATTGCAGAAGCGGGTTCAGGGTGTTCATATACACCGTATTTTTTCACAAGTTCCATAACAAGGCAGTAGTCCTTAAAGCTCACAATATGCGGGATAGAATGGTCTGAATGGTAAATATATCCGCCGTTCTTTTTTGCAATCTCAAACTTTGTTTTTATTTCCTCTTCAATCTTTGTTTTGTCAGCATCACTCATCAATCTTGTATCAATACCACCCATAAAGGATAACCTGTCCCCATATTTTTCTTTCAGTTCAATAATATCCATGCCTGCTTTTACCTCAAGCGGCTGAAGACAATCAAGGCCAGCATCAATAAGCATTGGTATCAGTTGTTTGACGTTTCCGCATGAATGAAGAAAAACCTTCAGATTTCTGGAATGACAGAACCCGTATGCCATTTTATCTGCCTGATAATGTGTCTTCAGGTATGTATCAGGAGAAAACAAAGACGCGTTTCTATAACCCATGTCATTATAGAAAAATGCGCCATCAAAAGAAAACCCGTTTTTCATCATGAATTCCAGCATTATAAGGTTCAATTCAGCAAGGGTCATTATCATTTCCTTAATCCATTCAGGGTCCTCAATCATTGTTATTAAAAGCTGTTCTGACTTTACATAACCTTGTAATATATCATATCCATAACCACCGCTGTAACAGATAAACTTCCCTTTTTCTTTCGCTTCGTTAAAATGATAAAGGGCAGATACCCAGTCAACCCTCGTAAAATCAGGGTTCAACCTTTTTTTAATCTCTTTCCAGTCATCCTTTGTTTTAATGGGATAATCAATAATTTCAGGGGTTGATGTATAATCGCGGAAATTTTTCATGACTCCGCCCTGCGGGGTTGTCTGAATGATAAATCTATCGTTTTTTTCAATTGTCTTAACAGGAAATCTTGGTGTGCGATCAGCACCAAAGAATGCAAAATCCCAGTCAAAATAATCATTTATGTCTTCATCATCAGGAAAACCTTCTGATTTCCATCTTTTAATTGTTGCAGCCCATGGAGAATCCTGCATCGGGACTCTATCAGGTTCTTTATGATTCAAACTCAACAGCACTCGCTCTCTACCGGTCATATGTTCCCCCTTGGTGTTAGAAAATTGTTTATGTTATTGTACTGTTAATTGAAAAATCAGTCAATCAGGAATTTTTGAGCATATTTATGTAATCACGGGCAATTTTTAAGTCTTCCAGCGCTTCCTTGGAAACACAGGGAGCGGTCTTCTCACCTTTTACAGCAAGGACAAAGTTCTTTGCCTGGTTTCTCATTGCTGATACTTTTGGAAGAGTAACTTCAGTAAGTGGAGGGATTTCAGGATTTTTGTCGCGCATTATAAAAACCCTGCCTGGCTGTTGGGGGGCAAGAGGAGCTGGCAAGTCAATCTTCACATATCCTCTTTCAAAACTAACAAAGTAAGTCTCCTGCCAGTCTATGGAATTAGAGTAGGGAGCAGTTTCTATGACTCCGCATACACCGCTATCACTTTCAGCCACCAGTATCGTCTCTCCTTTATCAGCAAAAGTTAGTTTATACGGTTCACCAAAAAGGAAACGCATAGCATTTACCTGATGGATGTAATAGTTTACAAAACCGACATATTTTGAAACTGTTGCTTTGTCAAAATACGATGGTAAAACATCTAGATGTAGCGTCATAAATATTTGCGTATGACTAAAATTTATGATATAATGG
>DYKA01000079.1 GCA_020722805.1 Vermiphilus sp. | reverse complement strand
ATAAACAAGGGGGATAAATGAAATTTTCTTTTATGAGTTTTTCCTGTCCAGAAGCAACGCTTGAACAGATGATAGGATATGCAAAAAAATACGGATATGATGGCATTGAGCCAAGAGCACAGTCACAGCACAGGCACGGAATAGAGCTTGATACAGGAAAACAACAGCGAAAGGAAATCAGGAAAATATTTTCTGATTCAGGGATAGAATGCGCCTGTCTTGCCACATCAATAAGATACTGTTATTCTGACATCAGCAAGAGAAAAGAAAACACAGAACTGACAAAGGCATTCATTGACCTTGCATGTGACATCGGCACAAAGAGACTAAGGGTCTTCGGCGGTATGCCTGATGTAGATATGCCAGTGGAAGAAGCAATAAAAATTGTTGGAGATTGCCTCGCAGAAATTTCATCATATGCTGAAAAAAATCAGATTTCCATCTGTCTTGAAACGCATGACTTTTTTTCAAGGGCTGATAGGGTAGCAAAAGCAGTGAAAATTGCGGGAAATCCTTTTATCAAGGCTAACTGGGATATTATGCATCCATTCACTCAAAAAATGACCATCCAAGAGGCATTTGACCATCTCAAAGGATTGATAGAACACTGTCATATTCATGATGGTATATATGACGAAAACAGGAATGTTAAACTTGCACTTATGGGAGAGGGCGAGATTCCTTATAAAACAGCATTAAAATTATTAAAGGAAGCAAACTATCAGGGATACCTTTCAGGAGAATATATTTCTGCCTGGCCTGTTGATGTTGTGCTTCCGCATGATATCAGGATACTGAAAGGATACCTTTGATTTCAAAGAAAGAATAATCAGGGCGGTCAGACATCAGAAGAAAGAGTACAGGTTGACTATATTGCAACTTTTGAATTTCACCAGAATTTTCAGAAGCATTTCTGCCTTGAAGATACAGAGGTAGTATTGATAAGAGTTCGGTGCGATATCAGAAGTGTGGCACCATTGTCCATCGGTTCGTCTGAAAGGAGCGGCGGATATATCCTTTGTGTTTCAAACACAATTCAACCTGATACTCTGATTGATAATATTATGGCAATGTTTGAGGCAGTAACGGATTAAGACAATGAATCTTTTTGCTATTGCATCAACTTCCTTCATTGTGGCTCTTTCCGGAGCATTAAGCCCCGGACCACTGCTTGCAGTAACGGTCAACAGGTCTCTTGTCAATGGCGCAAGGGCAGGGCCACTTTTAATCACAGGCCACTCAATACTTGAATTTTTGCTGGTTATTCTGCTTGTTGCGGGGTTTGGTACATATCTCAAACATCCTGTTTTTGCAAAAATTTCCAGTATTGTCGGAGGTTGTCTTCTTCTGTGGATGGCTTTCAACATGATGCAGAAATCAGCGCCTGACCTGACAGCACAAACAAACCTCAAGAATTTCGCAGGTTCATCAATTTTCAATGGAATTGTTGTAAGTTTATCCAATCCATACTGGAGTATATGGTGGGCGACAATCGGACTGACATACCTTTCAATTGCATTACCGAGAGGTTTCTCAGGAATTTCTGCGTTTTTTCTCGGGCATATTTCTGCTGATTTTCTGTGGTACGCCACTGTCTCTTTTTCAATAAGCAAAGGAAAACAGAAGATAACACCACGAATTTATGGTGTTATCTCTGCCTGCTGCGGAATATTTCTTGGGATATTTGGGATTTTCCTTATTACAAAAGCGGTTATCTGAAGATTTCTATCTTTATTGTGATTTGCGTATCTGAAACATCCATATCTTTGAGTGAAGTCAGATTTCTTATCTGAAACTTTTCCCTGAGGTTTTCTATCAAATTCGCATATGAAGAACCAGGTATTTCTGCAGTAATCACACGCCTTATTTCAGTATCAGAAGTTTCCTGTTCTGAAAGAATTTTCCCGTTAATTGATGATATCTGTCTTTTTATATCTGAGTCAATGCTGAATTTTTCCTGCTTTATGGCTGATGCACTGACCGGTGCTTTCATTGATTCAGAACCAACCATGCTTTTTGCAGTTTCTGACCTTGCAAATGGCTGTATTTCATCCTTTGCTACAGGTTTTTCTTCCTCAGGCATTGGTTCGTTTGCGTTCTTCCTTTTTTCAGATGATGCCACCTCAGACACTTTGTACGCAGCAAGCTGAATAACAATTTCTGTTTTTCTTTTTTCTCCAATTCCAGTCAGGTCAAGAGCCGGTCTGTTTGCAGATGCAAGCGGTTGTTTGTATTTTTCTCGGTAGGCAATGGTTGTTCCTTTTTCTTCTTTGGTTTCCAGTTTTTCTTTTTTCTGCTGTATTTGCTGTGCTGGCCTGTGGTCAATCTGTTTTGCAATCTCTTTCTGATACGGGTGTTGTGATGATGTATTCGTAAATAGAATAACAACCTCAGCAAAGGCAATTCCGGCAAGCCATAAACCAATTCTGCTTTTCCTTGCGTGTTTTTCCTGAATCTTTTCCATAACACCTGATACAAATCCAGCCGGCGCACAAACTTCAGGCAGATTGCCGACAAGATTAATTGTTTTTTTAAGTAATCTCAAATGCTCTGAACAATCCCTGCAGGTTTCAAGGTGTTGTTGAATCTTTTTTTTCTGTTTTTCGGAAACAACCCCCTCCAGATATTCTGGCAGGATTTCCTGTATCTGTTTACATTTCATTTTTCAAATCCTTCAGTGTCTCTTTTAGTTTATTTCTTCCGCGCGCAATTTTTGATTTTACTGTTCCTGATGGCAGCCCTGTGATTTTCTCAATCTCCTCGTATGACAGCTGCTGTATATCCCTTAAAATTATCACCTGTTTCTGATCAAAAGGAAGCATATTGATGGCTTCCTGAACCCTTTCCTGGATGCGAACCTTTGCAAACTCATCAGCAGGCGAAATAGAATCACCTTTTAATTCTCCAGGAACCTCACCGAGATGACCTGTTTTCTTTGTCCTTCTATATTCCCACGACATCAGTCGGTTTTTGCAGGTATTGACTGCTATTCTGTATACCCATGTTCCAAAGTGGGACTGATGTCTGAATGAACGAATACCCCTGTATATCTTTATGAATGTGTCCTGGGCACAATCAAATGCTTCATGCGCATCTCCCATGAATCTGAAACAGATGTTATAAACTTTGTTTTGATATCTTTTTACAAGGATTTCAAATGCATACATGTCATTTTGGTGCTGGACCTTTTTGACAAGGTCTTCATCTCCAAAAGTATTTGTATCCTGTATGTCCATTAGACAGTTTCAGGGTGGGTGTTGTTCCAGCACGACCTGCTGTAAGTTAAATGATGTACCTTCATTTTTTGTTCTTGAAGTATTCCATCAATGGATTTGTATTGCTGCCTTCTTTCAGACCTTCTAATGCCATTTCAATGGATGCCTGAACGATGTCTGACTTTTTGATTTTTCTGTCAATCTTTCTCAACAAAAACCATGCCTCGTCAAGGTCTGCAAGGATATTCTGGGGGAAATAAAAGGTTGCCTTACCTTTTTTTTCTGATGCTTGCTCTTTTTCTTTCCGGCTTTCTTCTGTTCTGCCAAGAAAAATATCAACGCCCCTGCCTTTCAATGATGGTCTTTTTGGCATCCTCTATCACCTCCTTTGAAAGGTTCCTGTATGCTTCTGCTGCTTCTGAACTTTTTGCGTACAGAACTATTGGCACTCCAGCAAGAGAAGAATCAGCAAACTTTACTGTTCTCCTTATTATTGTTTTGAATATCTCATCAGGAAAAACCTTTTCAAGTTCTTCAACAACCTCCCGGGAATGAAGGGTTCTGACATCATGCATTGTTCTCAAGATTCTCATTTTTAGTTCTGGATTTCCTTTTTTTCTTACCTTTCTTATAATATCCCCGAGTTGTTTGAGACCCCTCAATGCAAGATACTCTGTCTGAACAGGAACAATAACGATATCAGCACTGATTAACGCATTTGTTGTCAGAACTCCCAAACTTGGCGGGCAGTCAATAAAGATAAAATCATATTCATTTCTGACAGGAGCGAGTGCATCCTTGAGATTTCTATCCCAGCCAATTTCTCCAATCAGTTCTCCTTCTGCACCTGCAAGGTCAAGGCTGGATGGTACAAGAGATAGATTTTGAATTTTTGTATTTATTATGACCTTATCCAGAGAATATTGTTCGCAGTTAATGAGAGAGTCATAGATGGTTGGATTAAAAGAGGCAGGGTCATACCCGAGGCAAACTGTCAGACCTGACTGCGGGTCAAAATCAACAAGAAGCACCTTATATCCCTGTTCGGCAAGTGCTGCTCCAAGGCAGGCACAGGTTGTTGTCTTGCCGACACCGCCCTTTTGATTTGTCACGGAATAGATGATTGCCATAAAAACAGTATAATGGTAAAATGGTAAAAAGTCAAAAAGGAAGGCAAATGGAACAACAGAAATTTGGCATTATTGTTGGAGCAGGAGAAAATCTTGATGAAATCTTTCAGAGAATCAGAAATTTTGATTTTTCTCTATGCCAGATGGGTTTTATCGCTGAAGATACAAGTATGTTTGATCCTGTAAAAATCAGAGAAAAGGCAAAAAATTATGGTATTGAAATTTTTTCTGTTTTTCTTCTGTTCAGAGGGCAGATTTTCAATCTTAAAGGTGGCCCCTCAAGCATGGGCCTTGTTGCACCATCATACAGACAAAAACGGTTGAAACTCGCACTTGAATTTTCTGACTTTGCAAGAGAAATTGGAACAAAACATATTGTTTCACATGTTGGATTTATCCCTGATGATGAAGAAGACCCTGTCTACAAATCTTTTCTTCCTGTGATGAGAACTCTCGTAGAAAAATGCCAGAAAAACAGCCAGATATTCTGTTTTGAAACGGGTCAGGAACTTCCGTCAACACTAAAAAGAACAATTCTTGACATTGGTCTTGAAAATATCGGCATAAACCTTGACCCCGCAAATCTGATTTTATACGGCAAGGCAAACCCGCTTGATGCTGTTGAAATCTTCGGCAGATATGTAAGAAGTATGCATGGTAAGGATGGACTCTGGCCAAACAGGGATGAAGCGCTCGGCAAAGAGGTTCCTGTTGGTGAAGGAATGGTAAATTTTCCAGTGTTGATTCGCAGATTGAAAAAGATTGGATTCAATGGTCCGATTATCATAGAAAGAGAAATATCAGGAGAAAAACAGATTCAGGATATTAAAAGGGCAGTTGGATTCTTAAGTGGCCTTTACTGAGGTATCCGGTAGGTTAATTCAAGGAACTTTTCAAACGGCGGAATTTCAAGGAAACTCTGTACAATACCCGTTCCATACTCAAAAAAACAAAAAAGGAATTGAGGCATTTTGCTTCTTCCAGACAGTACCAGAAAGATATGAGAATCTCTATGCTGGATATTTACAATTTTTGAGTCCTGCCGATTTTTCAGATAGTTTGCAATAAAATCATATGACTTAAAAATATGTGGAATACTTCTTATTTCATTTGCAATAATCCCGACGACTGTCTCAAAATCCCTGACTGAAAAATTCTTGAGATGACGCTCGTGAAACATCAAACATCCATATGTCAAATTTTCAAGTCCCCTTTTTATCTGGAATATGCCCTTTTCAGCAACAGAATTTATTGAATGGAATGATGCCTGCAAAAAATCAATTTCTGCACCCCGGGCTGTTATTTCCCCTGGATGGGAAACCGCATTGAAGATATTCTGGTGTTCATCAAGATAATCAACACAAAAATTCTGTACTCCATATGGTTTCGGCTCCCAGGCAAGGGCACGAGCATCAGAAAAAATCTTGCCTGGTTTCAGGATATTCATTGAAAAGGTTTGATGGTTCTGCTTGAAAAAATAGAGGGAGTTAAGACCAATCTGAGACCTGTGAGCATTAATTGTCTGTGCAACCCCTATATTAAATCTACCAAAGGTATCATTGATTTCATCAAAATGTTTCTTTATCTGCTCTATCTGAAATTCCCTGCCATCGCTTCCAAGATATATTGATGGATCCTTTTCAGATAAGTCCCGAGAGAAGGCATGCGCTGAAAATTCTGCCTTTGACTGATAAAAAAATTCCCTGAGTCTGGGAATAGATTCTTTCCTGATATCCCGGACGCACAGCCCTATATGCGGAATAAATCCTGGCTCATTGAGAATAGCCACATACCTGAACATTTCAGCAGGGTCCTGCTGGGATTCTCCTCTTCCCGCAGCATCATTAACCCTGCATGTAATAAAAGGTGGAATTCCCTTAAAAACAAAAGGTTTTTTTGCTGTCCAGACAACTGACCTCCAGAACACGCCGTCAAACCCTTTTGTATGGCCGAGACAATTTTTATTCCATATACCCTGTGAAATCCCGATAATCGTAATCCTGCCTTTTCCGAAATATTTCCACAGCCCAACAGGATTAAGGTGAATATCTCTTAAAAAAATTGTCCAGTCCTTTCCAGGGGACAAAGGAATATTCACAAGCACTGGAACTTTTGTGTTTATTGTTTTTTCATCTGAAAGAGCGCAGATCCATGATTTTTCAAGCAAGACAGCATCTATTCTTTTTATATCAAACTCATTGATACCGGTGAACTGAGAAATCAAGTTGTTGTACGATGTAATCATACCGTCAAATATAAGAAGTCCCATACCAGAAGAAACCTGTCTGAATATTGTTTTCCAGTCATCAGGGGTCAGTTTTTTTCCTGTTGCTTCCTGAGCGATAATGAGAAGGTTTGCGCTGGAGAGTCCAGCCGGCTCAAGAAGAGTATAGGAAATATCAATGGTTTGGTACCAGATTTGATAGAAGTCAAGGGCGTTCAGGATTGAATTCTCAAATCTTTGATAACTGACATAGTCAGAACTATCGCACAACACAACTGTTTTCACAACTATTCCCAGTTTGCATGGTTTTTTTCCATCTCGTCAAAAGAAATTTCTTCTTTGCTTCTGTATCCTTCAACAACCTCATCAAGAAATATAAGCACTGTTTGTTCAAAAAGAGACCCCCCAAACTGAATAGAATCAGGTATCCGTAGTATAAACGATTTTTTACACAGCCGCGTCAGAGGATTTCTGCCCGCTGTAATGCAGATTGTCCTTGCATTTACCCTTGATGCTGCTTCAACTGGCGGCAAGAGCATTCTGGGTTTGCCTGTCCTTGAAATAACAATCAAAAGGTCATTTTTATCTATAGGTGGACAAAGCCCGCCAATGAAAAAACCTTCTCTTCCAAGATGCCTTAACCTCATTGCAAATGCCCTGCCGACCATACCGCTTCTTCCAAGACCCCAGACAAAAATTCTTGAGCAGTTCGTGATTTCATTGATAAAATCATCGTATATCTTTTCTGGGATTCTGCTTATTGACTCCACAACTTCTTTGATAATTTTGCTTTTCATATAACCTATTTTAATTCTTTGAAAAATTTTTCGCAATTTAAGAAATAGAATAACCTGCAGTGGTATAATAAAAAGAAAAATCTCTACTATGCATAATAATATGTCTCCCATTAAACCCTTTGTAAAGCCCATAATTGTATTGAGCGCCTGTTTGAACTCAGAAAAGGTCAGATATAATGGGGAAATAATAAGTGATGAATTTGTAGAAAAACTCAAGGATTTTGCAGACCTTATAACTGTGTGTCCTGAAGTGAGCATTGGACTTGGTGTTCCGAGAGACCCGTTAAAGGTTTATACTTCTGGCAATGGATACAGGTTATTTCAAACAAAAACAGGACTTGACCTGACAGAGAAGATAAAAATTTTTTCTTCTTCGTTTCTTGGTAGCATTGGTGATGTTGATGGTTTTCTCCTTAAAGGAAAATCTCCTTCATGCGGGTACTCCGGAACAAAGATTTACAGCAACATAAATGCAGAGCATATCATCAAAAGGGGCTCTGGTCTTTTTGCTATGGCTATCAAGGAAAAATTTCCTTATATTCCTGTTGAAGATGAATTGAGATTGAAGAAGGATGCAGTCAGACATCATTTCCTGACAAGAATTTTTGTATTCGCAGAGTTCAGACATCTTAAAAAAAATTGCAGGTCAATAAGTCAGTTGATAGATTTTCATACAGGGCACAAACATCTGCTTGCCCTGTACAGTCAGAAAAAACTTAATGAACTTGAAAAGATTATCACTGGACACAAAAAAGGAAAATTAGATAAAACAATCTCAGATTATTCTAATATTTTTTACTCTGCCTTCAAGAAAAACCCAGGAGCAAGAAAATCGCAAATATTCACCTAACTCCGTTCATATTTA
>DYKA01000004.1 GCA_020722805.1 Vermiphilus sp. | reverse complement strand
CCTTGCTGTGAAATGAGTTTATTCTAAATAGGGAAATTTTTATTGGACACTACTGCACCGCCTCTTTAACTGGAATTTTCGCGACACCCTTTTTTTCACTTTTGTTCAATGAAAAAATTTTCCCTTTCATCCGGAAACCCTGAAGTTAGTTTTACCACCGGTTTTCTGAATCAGTTTTATTTCTCCTATTTCCATTTTATATCCAAATACTTTACACATATCGTATATTGTTAAAAGCCCGACCATCACACTATGTAATGCCTCAATTTCAAATCCTGTCCTATCAATACCTTCCACTTCGCTTTCTACCCGAATAAAATTATCACCGTAAGAAATTCTCAAGGCTCCCTTTGTGATTTTTACGGGATGACAGTGCGGAATTACAAAAGGAGTATTTTTCAAAGCAAATAGTCCTGCAATTTCTGCAGATTTCAAAACATCTCCTTTAGGAACCTTGTTTTCCTTTATCTTCTTTATGATATGAGAAGGTAGGAAAATCTTGCCATTGGCTTTTGCCTTTCTTTTCGTTGGTTTTTTGCTTGATATGTCTATCAAATTATTCTCCCTGCGTGTGTATAGATGTTCATCCTGCTGCCCCTTACAAAACCGGCTATTGTTATGCTATAAAGTTTTGCAAGCGCTATTGCATAGGTTGTGGGAGCTGCTTTTGATACAACAACAGGAATTTTTGCTGCTGCGCTTTTCAAAACAATCTCTGAACTGATTCTTCCAGAAGAAAGAATAATCTTCTTTGAAGTAGATACTCCCTTTGCAAGACATTCACCGATTACCTTATCAAAAGCATTGTGTCTGCCAATGTCTTCGTGAAAGAATATTATTTTTTCCCCGTCTGATATGCCGACGCAGTGCACACCTCCTGTAAGCTTATACACCACGGCAAGTTTTTGAAATTCCTTCATCAAAAATAAAATTCTTTCAGCAGAAACTCTGAAATTATCGGGTTTGCTTTTTCTGACGCCTGCGATATGACTGATCCTGCCACATCCTGATGAAACAATTTTTCCGTACGGAGCTATTGTTTTCTCTGTTTCTACATAACAATAATTTCCTTTGATTGAAAATGACCTGACTCTGTTTTTTTCGCCTGTCAAACCAGATGTAAAGATTATGCCTCTTGCAAGATAATCAAGGTTTTCAGGGCTGCATAAAAGGGTAATAAATTCTTTGCCATTCACAAATATTCTCAGTCCAGATTCAGCTGCAACATCGTCATACTTACTTTTCCTTCTGCCATTTTCAACCACCACAATCTTCCTCTTTTCATACATCGCTAACCGCCGATATGACACATAAACGGAAGGTATGTCCCGCACACACCTGACAGATTGGGATTAAATGACCGTTTATCAAGAATGATTCTTCTTATGAGGGACAGAATTTCATTGTCAATTTCTGACTGAATAACATTCCTCAGATTAAATGCACGTTCATCGTATAAACATAAAAACAAACTCCCGTTAGAATCAATTCTGATTCTGTTGCATCTGAAGCAAAAAGGACTGCTCACGGCATTGATTATTCCAAAAGGAATTTTGTTGTTCTTCAATCTGAAATATTCTGCCGGACCATTCGCAGGAAAATTAACCTTTTCTTCCTTCTTCAGTTCTCCAATCTTTTCTGCTTCTGACAGGATTTCATTTCCTGACACAAAATGCACCCGCCAGTTTTCCAGAGTATTGCGAACAGGCATATATTCAATAAACCTTAAAATAAGTTTCTTTTCTTCTGCCCATTCAAGAAAGTTTCTTATCTCTCCATCGTTTATTCCCCGCATAACAACAACATTGATCTTGACTGCTGAAAAATCCAGACGCAGGGCTTTCTCTATTCCTTCAATAACGTCGTAAAACCTATCTGCGCCTGTTATCTTCTTATATTTTCTTCTGTCCAGAGTATCAAGACTGATATTAATCCTTTTCAATCCTGCCCTTCTGAGGTCTTCTGCCAAAAACTTAAGCAGCACTCCGTTTGTTGTCAGGGATATATCATCAAGAAAAGGAATTCTGGCTATTTTTTCTATAATCGGGACAGTATCGGGTCTGGTAAGTGGCTCGCCACCGGTAATCTTGATTTTATTTATACCCAACCTCACAAAAATCTTTATAAAACTCAGTATTTCTTCGCAGGAAATTGGCTCAAACTCCAGACCCTGGAATGAACTACCATTACCACAGTAAAAACATTTCAGATTGCATTTGTTTGTGATTGATATCCTGAGTGTATTTATTATTCTACCAGAACCATCTAATCATACTAAAATCCGCTTGCCTCAAGAACCTGTGGGACATATTTTTCCCAGCCAAGAGGCATAATATGTATTCCTTGACACAGATTCTTCATTCCTTTAATAAGTTCTGCGGCAATCTGAATACTCACCTTTGATCTTTCTTCTTTTTTGGCAGCGGCCATCATTGATATATAACGTTCGGGAACATTAACACCTGCCACATTTTCATTCATATATCGTGCCATACCTGCTGTCTTCAGCAGCACAATCCCACCAAGAATAGGAACATTATATTTTTTCACTATACCCATAAATTTTTCAAAGCTTTTCAAATCATAAACTGCCTGAGTCTGAAAGAACTTTGCCCCTGCTTCTATCTTTTTCTCCATTTTTATCAACTGCATTTCAAGTGGTTCATACCCAGGACTTACAACTGCACCAAGGAAAAACTCCGGTCTACCATCAAGGTCATTACCCATCATATCTTTTCCGTTCATTAAATCAGTTGCAGCCTTCAATAGCGAAACAGAATCAAGGTCAAAAACAGGTTTTGCCTCAGGATGGTCTCCAAGAAAAGGATGGTCTCCGGTGAGACACAGAACATTTTTCACCCCAAGAACATATGCACTTAATAAATCTGATTGAAGAGCCAGCCTATTTCTATCCCTGCAGGTCAATTGAAAAACAGGTTCAAGTCCCATATCAACCAGAAGCTTGCATGTTGCAAGAGAACCAAGCCGCATTACTGAACTCTGCAGGTCTGTAACATTAAATGCATCCACTTTCTCTTTAATGTGTTCTGCTTCTTTAAGGTGAGGTTCAATATTTGTTCCCTTTGGCGGACCTATTTCAGAGGTTATAACAAATTTTCCCTCCTGAAGTTTCTGGCTTAAGCTTTTCTTCTCCATTTTTTTCCTCCTTTTTATCTATCAATATCAAAATGAATGGTTTTTCTCAACTTTGCATCTGGTTCAATCTTCCTGAAATCTCTTGGCTGCTGTATTTCTTTCAACAACTCAAGTTTTCCAATCTTTTTCAATCTTTCATAAATTAAAACCCAGCCGCATTCCCTTTCTGTTTTTATCTCACATTTTCCATCTTTCGCTCCTCCGCAGGCGCCATTGAGAAGTTCCTTTGCACAAAATGTAATAGGACATATCCCTCCGGTTATTCCCAGATAGCATGTGCCACACTGGGCACATCTTTCTTCACCCGGCCACAATCCTTGAAATCCACCAAGGGATATTGTGTTTGTTGCAGGATACACGGCCCTGTCTGAAACAGCTCCTGCACACTGAACACCAATTCCACAGGAAAACACAAGAATTGCAGAACAACCATCAAGTAGTTCCTGATATCTTGCAAGCCGCTTGATCAAAAGATGTTTACTGCACATAAAATCCACAATGAGTTTTCCTGAAATGCTTTTTCCTGTTTCCTTGATTTTTGCCTCAATCTCAGCAATTGTCTCCTCATCAGCAGTTTTACACACCTCTGCACATCCACCGCATCCGAGCAGGAAAATTGATTCTTCTTGTTTAATAAGTTTTTCTATCTCCTCAAAACTTTTCGTTTCAGTGTAGAGCATATATCTCTCCTTTTGCCAAGGATTCAATAAAAATCTTCAATCTTTCTGCAATAGAATAAAACCGGGCATTCAATCTCTCTGTAAGTCCGATTCCCCACTCAATTTTTTCTGGTTGAATCCCAAAAAAGAAAATTTTCTCTGAAAGTTTTTTTAAGGCACGGATAAACTGCATTTCTGAAATAAAATATCCATGATGCAATGAAAATCCACATAGATCGGTAAAATCTACATCTTCCCACACTGCACATTTTCCTGGCATATATCCAATGTCCACTGCATCAACAATTACAATATGTTTGAAATCAAAAGCCACGCATGAAAGCCGCCAGTCCTCTACCCCGAACTCCTGAATTTCAACCCCTTCAATTTTTTTCTTTTTCAAATAACGGCATAGATAGACACCCATACCATCATCCTTCATTAAAATATTACCAAACCCGGCAACAAGTATTTTCACATCCATAGGTAAAATTTCTTTGCGCGAATCTTCTCTGAACTTTTCAACTGAACAGCACAGGCCAGACACGGATCAAATGAACGTATAATCCGAACTGCTTCAACAGGATGGTCTTCATCCTTTATCTTTAGCCCTGCAAGTGCCTGTTCAAGTGGACCAGGGTTATTCTGGCTATCCCTTGGAGAACAATTCCATGTGGTTGGAGAAATAACCTGATAATGGGCAATCTTTTTATCTTTGATACTGATCCAGTGGCCCACAGATCCCCGTGCTCCTTCTGTAAGACCCAAACCTGTTGATTCTTGTGGAATTTCATAGTCCTTATAGAAATCACCTGCTGGCTCAATACTCAACAGCCATCTTTCAACCTCTTTGAGCAGAAGATTACACTCAATTCCCCTGCATAGATGTCTTCCAGCAACTGAAATAATATCATTGAGTTTCAATCCTGTTGCATCAAGAACTTCCTGCAGGGCACCCCTCCACGGCTGAACATTCTTTGTATAGGCAATCAAAACCCTTGCAAGGGGTCCTACTTCAAAAACCTGCTGGTCATATCTTGGACTTTTTATCCACGAATATGATTCTTCCTTGAATGGGTCTGGCTGTGGGAAACTGTTTGATGGATGTCCTTTACTGCCCTGATACCAGGAGTACTCCACTGCTTCTGTAATCTTTTCAGGATTAATATCTTCAACCTTCATACCTGAGGAATAATAAACCCCACCTGGCTGAAATTTTTCAAGTCCGGGTGAACCAGGCACAGGAAATGCACCGTAGGCAAGCAAATTTCCACAACCCTTTCCAATGCTGGAATATTCTGGATAATACTTTACAAGGTCCATCAAATCCTGCAGGTAGTGAAAATTGACAAACTCAGAAATCTCCTTTATTTTCCCAAGACAGTTTTCAATCTTACCTGCATCAACCTTCTGTGTAACACCTCCCGGGATAATTCCGCACTGATGCGGCATCTTGCCGCCAAATATGGCAAGCGTTTCCTGAGCGATTCTTCTTATATCCAGTGCTCTTAAATAATTTTCAACCATCCTCTGGTTAACCTGGTCTGGAAATCTGAATTCTTCATCCCTTGGAACAAATGGATTCTTTTCATCTCTCTGCAAGAACTGCACAACAAGGTCCATCTCAGGGCTCACTCCCTTCTTAACCTTTGCGACATCAATATAGTCAAGAAGCGCAAGATGATAGAAATGAAGAATGCTGTTATGAATATGATTGCTCGCGTGAATGATATTTCTCACCAACCATGCGTTTGCGGGAATTTTTCCACTGATTCCAAAAGCAGCATCAAGACACATTGAAGAGGCCATACCGTGAGCAACAGGGCATACTCCACATATTCTTTGAGTAATCTGGCTGGCATCACGAGGATCTCGTCCTATCAGAATTTGTTCTAATCCTCTATAAAGCATTCCACTGCTTTTTGCAGAAACAACTGTACCATCTTCTATTTCCAGTTCTACTTTAAGATGTCCTTCAATTCTTGTAACAGGGTCAATTAAAATTTTCTTTCTCATTGTGTGTCCCTTTCAGGTTTGTCTTTCAATCTCTCAAAAAACGGAACCATTTTTTCAGGGAAATCTGGTTCTGTACAACCAAAACAAGGAGCACCATTTCTTATTAGCCAGTTAGTTCCACCATTCCACTGCCGCAGTGGACAATCAGAATTTGTAAAAGGGCCCTTACAACCAAGTAAATATAGGCAACCTTCTTCTCCAAACTTGTATGCAAACTTTCCCTTGTCAAAATATGGCCTTCTCGGGCAGTTTTCGTGTATAAGACTTCCATAAAAACCCAGAGGTCGTGAAATATCATCAATTTCAGGAATACCTTTATTAACAAGGTGCACAATTGTACCAATAAACCAGTCAGGATGTGGCGGACATCCAGGAATATTGATTATTGGTTTTTCTATATTGGACTCTTCACATACCTGCTTGACACTTTTACAACCAGCAGGATTTGGAGCCGCAGAAAACATTCCACCGAAAGAAGCACATGTCCCTAAAGATATTATGCCAAGCGACGCTGATGCAAGTTGTTGAAACCATTCAAGAAGTGTTTTTTCTCCGACCCTGCCATAAACACCATTATCCTTTGTTGGTATAGAACCTTCAACAATAAGGAAAAAATCTTTTTTTGTTTTCTGTTCTTTTAGTACCTCTATAACTTTTTCACCCGAACCTGCCATAATGGTTGGCTGAAACAAAAGACATAGTTGATGGCCCGGAACAATCTCATCAAGAAGCAGGTTTTTCACTTTGAAAGAAGAAGAATTAAGGATGGATATTGTACAACCAGTGCAGCTGGCTGCCTGAAACCAGATTGCACGCAAAGTGTTGTTTTCCATTTTCAGTCCCTGGTTAGGTCCAAAAATTTATTAAGTTTATTATACGTATAATCTTTTTCAAGAGCAAATTAGATTTATAGGTTTATGTCAAGCAGGAAATTCCAGAGGAAGGTTTTTGTTCCTGGCGTTTTGAAACTCTGCTGGTTTTGCAGAACCACACTCCAACAGAATACAACAAATATTGAGGTGGGCTGTTTTTGATTGTTTTACTGTCTATACTGTCAGTTTAATCTTTTATCACTAAGTATGCAGCCAGCCTGTTCCCAATTCTTTTACTCATTTTCGGGTATAACAGATGTCTCACACAACAGCGCCATTTTCACTAACAGGGATTTTTCTTCTAACCAGAATATGTCAATCTGTGGAGCAGTGTACCAAAATCGTCTGAAAACTTACACTTTTGTACTTGACCATTTCTCAATACTGATCAGAAGATTTTCTGCGTCTTTCTTCGTTTTACACCAGCACACAATATAAGAAAGTTTTGCGTCAAGTTTTTTAATAAAGTATTCAACTTCATCAGACATCACATATGCCATTACAATCTTTCCTGAGTCCTGTATCTTTTTATAGAGCCAGAGCCACTCATTCACAGAATAACTGCTGCCTACGCCAGGAACCCACTGTATCATCCTTATCTCAGGAATTTTACATAATCTGTCAAGATGATGTAAGGCACCCGGTCCATCAAGATGATAAACTACTGGCCCGAGTTCTCTCCCGACCATTTCAATTTCGGGCACTATAAATTCCTCAAATATTTCTTTTGAAAGCATACAGGAAATATCTGACTGGGTTGAGACAAAAGGATACGGACACCACAGTCCCAACCAGCATATTCCATAACCATCCTGATATTTTGTATAAATTTCAGCCAGTTTTTTATGAATAAGAATCCAGTTTTTTGCAAGCTTGATAATTGCTAATTTCATTTCAGCCGGTTTGTCAACAAATCCTATTAAGAATTTTTCAAAGCCCATGAACATAGAAAGAAAATCATTTCCGGGAAGTATTGCTGGCTGCCCAATAAGGAATTTGCCGGAACCTGCCTGAACAAACTTTGTGTAAAAACTGAGGAATTTTTTCATTTCCTCAGAGTCCCAGTAAAATTCAAAAATATTTTCATTTTCAATATCTGGATTTGACACTGACTCAATCCAGACTGTCCTCGGGCTGAATATAACTTTTGCACCGTAAGAAATGGTATAACCTGCCATCACGGAATCAGAAGGAAGTGCTTCTCCAATATGTGCGGTTGTAGAAAATTTGTATTCAAGGTTTTTCAGGTACCAATCAGAATTCAGGTATATATCTTCATCGGACAATGGCGGTTCAGGCAGTTTTATATCTGGCTTAGGGTCTGGTGCATATATTGCAGCACACGACCTTCCGATGTATTTTCCATTCCAGAATTCTGTTAACCTTTGCTTTGTTTCAAGCCAGTCAGGTTTGAAAAGCATTGAAATACTATTTCACTCTGTAAATGAATGGCCTTCTGAACATTCCGCCAAAATGATGCGGATTATAAAACCTTAAAGCAATTGTATTTCTACCTGGTTTCAGTTTTCCAGTCAGGTCAATATCCCATTCAAATTTATAATCATTGAACCACCACAACGGTTTATAATTTTCCCTGTGAGCAACCTGTTGACCGTTTACATATGGCCAGCACTCATTGAATAGACCCGGAAACATGATATGAACATTCCCCTGGATGTCCTGATTGCTCAATTCTATTTCAGTCCTGTACCAGCCATAGCCGGTATAACTCTGCCTGTCTCTGGTTCTTATCCCCTGTGCCTGAATGTAAAGATCTGCTCTTACAATTTCCCAGGTTTTTTCAGGATAATCCTTTCGATTCCTGACTGTAAGGTTTCTGAAATTACTCTCCCAGTAAGAAAGATCCACAGAGCATTCATAATATTTTTCCTGCAGTCCAGTATTTTCAGGGTCTCTCATAAAAGCCCATTCAAGCGGAAGTTTCTTAACCAATGTTCCTTTCGTTCCGTCAATCAAACCAGCAAGTTCTTTATACTGCTGCACCTCTCCAGGCCACCAGGCATATCCATGTTCTCCGATTCTCTTGTAGGTTGTGAAAATTCCACTCATGGCAGTCAGTTGTTCTCTCACAGCGAGTGCCTTTTCTCCGAAAGAAACAGCTGTTGCATAATCAGCGTTTGTTGCTGCTTCTTTTACCATTGCCATGTAATTTTTTAAGATATCAAAACTCATTCTTGTGAATTTCATTCGTTCAAGATAAAGTTTTTCATTATTGCTTTTATCTTTTTTTACAGAAATTTTTTCTGCAATCTTTTCTGCCTCAATCAATTTTTTCTCAAGAAATTGAACAAGTTCTGGTGTATAAATTGCAGGTGCAACAAAATACTCATGCTCTGTGACGATTGTATCTGCCCATGCATTGAATATTGCATTCCAGTATTCTGACATTGGTTTTGCCATCGGTCCATAAAATGCAGGGTAAAATTCTTCTATTAATTTATCAACATTCTCATCAGGATTCCACATCAATCTTCCGCGAATATAAAGGTTGATGAATGTTGTTGCAAAAGCACCTCTGCTTTCTGTATCAATACCAAGAATACCTGCGTCTCTATAGTGCTTGATATCCTGCCTTACTGAGGCAATGGATGGATTTGGGATATCTCTCCATACAAGCATACCCTGATCATAATCGTATATCACTACCCTTCCCTGCATTATTTTTGCCCATTTGTACATCATATTTTTGTATTCCTGTCTTGGCGGTGATTCAATGTCATCCATGCCATGTATTGGGTCTATATCAATAGGAGCAAGATATGCTACAAGCGGCTGCTTTGCAACAATATCTCTCACAGGTGGAATTGTCATATTTGAATAAGCAAGAAAACCTATCTTTGCCTTGCTTTCAGGATACTTGTTCATTAATATATCAGCAACATTATTATAAAATTCCATAAATGCATCAGACATTGAAGGACTCATAAAATACTTGTCCCATTGAAGAGCCATCAATTCTTTGTCCTTTGGTGAGTCAGAACTGTAAAGCCCATCTTCCATACCAAGACTTATCCTTTTGCCAGCAGCATAATGGTTTTCAATCTTTGCTGCAACATGCTCTGCAGTTGATTTTTCAGAGATTGGAACCTTGAAAGGATTACCGTCTGGAGCAATATCCTTCGTATATGCCGCAAGCGCATGCCCACTTGGTACAACCTCATTGTTCATCATATTCAATCGCATAAATTGTTCTTTTCCTGTTGTATCTCCTATCCATGAAATCCAGTACTTTCTGATTTCAAAAGGTGGTCCGTATGCAAAATCAATTTCATCAACAACAAGCTTTGAGTATTCTGGAATACATTCCCCAAATTCTGTTGGCATAAAAAATCTGCAACCCCATCTTCTAAGAAGTTCTGCGACTGCAAAGCAGTGAGAATCATCGTTGCTTCCAGCAAGATAAATTCTGTTTCCTTCGGTTTTAATAACAATGGCATCAGCCCGCAACACCGGATTTTTCTTTTTTACAGAATCAAGTTTTTTCTGCAAGGAAGGATTTTCTTTTATTGCAAGAGAACCAATAATAAACAGTGGAATATCTTTTCTTGTTAGCGCTTACGAAATTTCCTGCTCTGTGGAGATTATCTCGGGTTTTGCTCCAGTCATTTTTTCAATATATTTTGCAAGGTCTTCTGCAGCAATTTTTTCTGAATTTGCTGCGACAGAGGAAATAAGAATTTTTGCACTGGTCCTGCCTTTTTCAGCAACAACAATTCCCTTTGACTGGCTGATGGAAACCTGCAATAGAACCAAACCCAAAACAAACATAATCTGAACAATCTTTTGTTCCATGTTACCTCCTGAAATTTTGGCTTTATTATACTGCAGCCAAAAACCGTTTTCAAATTGTACAGAATAAATTATGTGATAAAATTCTCACCTGAGGAATAAACATGAAAAATGGAATGTTTTGCGGCAAGGTTGAGGAAGAAGATTTAAGATGGATAGCAAATAATGGGTTTGATTTTGCAGTTGGCGCTGACAGAGATGAGTTTTTTTCAGTGTGCCGTAGATACAGTTTGGAACCATGGATATGTTCTGGCACGTTTCATCCACCCTCAAAAAGGCAGGAATACCTGTGCGTCAGTATCAACGGAGAAAGAAAAGAATGGTTTTCTTCTGGATGTCCCAATAATCCTGATGTGATTGATTTTGCACTTGAAAGATATGAAAAAGTAGCGCGAAAAGATGTTGCCGGGATTTTTTGTGACGGAATCAGGTTTGCTTCTCCTGCTTCAGGAATAGAGGCGTTTTTCACTTGTTTCTGCAAGCACTGTGAAAAAAAGGCAGATAGTTTTGGGATTAATTTTGACAGGATGAAAAAAGATGTTTCTACCTTTTATGCAAGATGTAAAGAAGGATTCCCTCCTGTCGACATACTGTTTTCAAAAACCCCTTCATTAAATCTTTCATATTTTGTGTCAATGCCAGGAGTATGCGACTGGCTGTGGTTCAGAAAAAAGGTAATCACTGACTTTGTCAGGAAATTGTCAGATATTGTTAAAGGAGCACACAAAAAATTCGGTGGATACCTTTTCTCGCCATGTCTTTCTGTGCTTGTTGGACAGAATTATTCTTCTTTATCACAGTATTTTGATGTATGTTCTCCAATGCTTTACAGAAACACACAGGAAAAGGCTTCAATTGCTCCAATAAATACAGAACTTCATATACTGGCAGAATGGGCGAGGAAACAAAAAAATCCGCAATGGGCTCTTGAGTTTACAGGTTTGTTGAGAAGTGGGATTAAAACAAAAATGGATTTCTTGAAAAAAGGAATTTCCATAGAGGACACAGCAAAAGAAACACACATTGCCAGTCAATTGCTCAATGAACAAACCACGCTTATTCCAATCTTATGGTGGAAGGACAGGGATATCAAAAAGACAATCAGAAAGGTGATTGATTCCGGAGCTTCAGGGATTCAGATTTTCTGGTACACCCAAGAAACAAAAAAATTCTTAAACAGTAAAATTTCAAAATTCCTATGAAAATGGAAAAAATTGGGTCCGACGCAAGTACCGTGCACAAAATCTCAAACAGGTTTATTACAATTGAGATACTTGAACTTGATGGAAGGGTTCTTCAGATTTCAGACAGAAAAACCGGTTATAGGTTTTTGTCCGAAAGAATTTTCTCTCTTGCAGCAAGAAGTAAATATCCTTATGGAATAACAACATGGGTAAAAACCGGAGACGTGCGGGATGGCGCTGCCGGGGTTTTATCAGAAAATGCACTGGGTTATGATGTCCGGCTTTCAGCACCATTAATGATTGAAAAGAAAAAAAACAGGACTGTGATTACCTGTTTTACTGAAAAAAACAAACTGATTCTTGAAAAAATCCTTGAGATTGAAGAAAACGCGCCTTATTTTACATATACCACGCGATTGATAAACAAGGGTAAAAAAAGAAAATTTCAGATTGAACACTTTTTTGTATGGAATTCTGACAATCACAGAAATCAAATCAGTTTTGTTGTTCCGTATGAAAATGGTCTTGATGAATTGAGGTTTCCGTCCTATGATGAACTTGACTGCCATGCAATAGTTCCAGTAGAAAACTGGGCTGCATTTCTTGATTCTTTCCAGAAATCAGCGGTCATTTTTAGATTTTGTGGAATACATCGTATTTCACGGTATATCGCGGGTAATAATGGCCAGTGCGCTGGATATTCACCGGAAATAGCCCTTGAAAAAGATGCAGAGATTGTAAATAGCCATAGATTTTACATTATTCCTGACATTAGAAAATCTTCAAGTAAATCTGATGAAATTGAACGGATAAGAAAAAATCTACTGTTTCTGCTTGAGAAAAAATCTGCTATTTCTGTGAGACAAACCATAGAAGACAGGATTGCGACTCTTGTTCCCTTGCCACAAAAACTAATCAGGAAACAAGGGCAGTTTAAGATTGACTCTGAACTTTCAATTGAGGCGCAGTCAGCAGAAAAAGAAGTAGAACTCTTCATAAGACAGATGAAGATTGAACACGGGCTGAAAATAAATAAGAAATCAGGGGAAAAGAAAATAAAGATTATTCTACAACCAATGGCCCATCCCCAGGCATACAAAATGGAAATAACACAGGATGCGATTTATATTGCGGGTACAAATCAGTCAGTGCAGTATGGTTTGCAGACACTTTTAGACCTATGCACAAAATCAGGCAAGGATCTGGTTTTGCCCTGCTGCGAAATAGAGGACTGGCCTGAAATTGAAATGCGTGGAATGCTTATGTTCCCTTCGGGGAAAAAATGGGATATACTTTTGAAAAAGTTCGCGATGGGTGTACTAACAAGGATGCGTTTTAACACCTTTATGATTTATATGGCTCCGGGAAGTTTTATTCCTGAAAAACCAGTTGAAGGTATAATTCCAATGCCAGATGCCGTTGAGGAATATAGATTGAAAAATCTTGCTAATGAGTTGAAAGACATGCACATAAAAATCCTTGTCTGTTGTTCAACAAAACATATTGTGTGTCCTTCGTGCCAGAAAAAAGAAACTGAGGTTATGTGTGAATTCATAAGCAGAATAATAGATATCTTCAGGCCGGACTTCATTAATATTGGCTATGACGAGATGGGCAGATTTAACCCATCATGTAAGTGTAACCCGGATGCGAAAAACCATCAGGCATTTGTCCGTTCTGTTTCATTCTTCCATGGATTTATAAGAGAAAACGGAAGCAGGGCAAGTATCTGGTGTGATATGCTGTTTAGAAAAGAAGGTGATACGCTTGGGTGGCTTGATGACCCGCAGTGGGCTCTGGATGCGCTGCCCCGGGATATCATCCTCAATGACTATGAGTATATGCCTGACGTTGAAGAATATCCAAGAATAGAAAAATGGAAGAAAGCAGGATTTGATGTTATATGCACGCCGTGGGCAATAGAGGAAAATATACTCCACTGGGCAATTTCAGCAAGAAAATATGGTGCAGATGGGATACTTGGTTCTTCATGGGCAGAAGGTCCGTCAAAGAATAATCTCGGTTACATTGAAGGCCTTGTCTGGACAGGAATAATTGGCTGGAGAAGTACAGGTCTTGATATATCAGGAATAAAAAACCGAATAAAGATTATTTCAGAAAGAATCTCAGAAAGAAAATGGGAAAAAATCTAAAAACACTGATAGAAGTTAAGCAGCATGATGCTGAATTTTACAGGGAACTTGCTGAATTTCTTCCAGAAGAGATTTTTGACATTCATACGCACATCTGGAGATTATCTGATTATCCTCAATCAAGAAAGCCAGACCCCAGATTTGTCAGTTGGCCACTGCGGGTTGCTTCTGAAAACCCTGTTGAGCATCTTGTAGAAACCTATAAGATACTGCTTCCAGATAAAAAGGTTACACCTTTAATGTTTCCAAATCTTCCTTCAGGAGACAATCTTGATGCCATCAATGCTTATGCAGAAAGTTGTTCAAGAAAAACAGGATATCCATCATTGATTTTCAGCAGTCCTTACTGGAGTGCTCAAGAACTTCAAGACCGCATTCTGGATGGTAAATTCTTAGGAGCAAAAAGTTATATGAGCATGCTTCCAGATAGCATTCCCACAAACTCAATAGAAATTTTTGACTATTTTCCTCATCATCAGTTAGAGGTACACAATAAATATGGTTGGATTGTTATGCTGCATATACCAAAAGATGCAAGATTAAAGGACCCGACAAACTTAAAAAATCTTCTTGAAATAGATAAAAGATACGAAAATCTTCAACTCATTGTTGCTCATGTTGGAAGGGCTTATTGTGATGAAGATGCAGGATGTGCATTTGAGGTATTAAAAAAAACAAAGAGAATTATGTTTGATATAAGTGCAAATACAAATGAGAACATTTTTTTTCAGCTGATAGAGAGCGTTGGACCTGACAGAATTCTTTTTGGTTCTGATATGCCAATCACGAGAATGAGAATGAAAAGAATCACAAAAAATGGAATTTATGTAAATCTTGTTCCAAAAGGACTGTACGGGGATGTATCCGGTGATAAACATATGGAGGAAATAGAAGGGAAACAAGCAGAAAAGTTTACATTTTTTTTGTATGAGGAAATTGCCGCATTCAAAAGAGCAAGTGAAAGATCTTTTCTTACAAAAAATGAGATCAAAAAGATTTTTTATGGCAATGCAAAAAAAACGATAGAAAAAGCCCTGAATAAATGAAAGGAAAATAATGATTAGGATAAAAAACCCGTATGATTTAAGAAAAGGTTTCTGGATCAAAGGAAATCTTCACACTCACACAACAAGAAGTGATGGCACTTTAAGTCCGCAGGACGTTGTTGATAGGTACGCAAAACTCGGATACGGCTTTCTTTCATTTTCTGACCACGACAACATGGCCACTGAAAATGAGCACAGAAAACTGAACAGCAATGGATTGATACTTATTCCAGGAACAGAAATTTCCATAAATGGTCCGCATCTTCTTTACATAGATTGCGAAAAAGATATTGGTCAATCATCCTGCAGACAGGAGATCCTGAACAGGATAAGCGAAATTTTTAGACAAACAGGTCGTGGTTTTGCTGTTATTAATCATCCTGACTGGGAAAACCAGTTCAACCACTGCACCATAGAACAACTGATGGAGTGGACAGGTTATTTAGGAATAGAGATATACAATGGAGTGATTGGCAGACTGGACGGAAGTCCCTATGCAGTAAATAAGTGGGATATGCTTCTTTCCAGAGGCAGAAAAGTTTGGGGATTTGCAAATGATGATTCGCACAGACCGGATGAGATTGGTTTTGGCTGGAATGTTGTATTTGCCAGAGAAAAAACAAAACAGGCAATTGTGGACGCAATAATGAAAGGTAATTTTTATTGTTCAACAGGGGTCGTCATAAGATGGATAGAATGTAGCGGAGAAAGAATATATCTTGAAACAGAAAATGCAAAAAAGATTGCTGCAATACGAGATGTCGGAAGAAGATTTTCTGTTGTTTATAATAGTTCAATTGAGGTTGAAGTTCCCCATGAGGCAAAATACGTAAGGTTTGAGTGCTGGGCAGAAGCAGAACAAATGGCATGGACACAGCCAATCTTTATATCACTTGAAGAAACATCTTCAGAAATGGATTATGTAAGCCAGTGGCTTGTATCTGAACTTCTTGATATTGAATGCCTTGACAAAACAACCCCATCTGAGGCAATAAAATATGCAAATTCCCCAATAACCTGCCATCCAGCAGGAACTGTTCTTTCCGGTTTTGTGGACACAAGAGAAAAAACAAATCTTCAAAAAGGGATTATTTATCTTGTTTCAAATGTCAATTTTGAAAAGACGGGAAAGGCACTGCTTTCATTAGGATATGACGGACCAATTAGAGTGTGGATTAACGGCAATGAAGTCTTCTACGGCCCGGGCACAAACCCCGCAATAAGAGATCGGACAAAGATATACACACATACTCAAAAGGGGAACAATCAGATTGTCATTGCTTTTGACACAAACAACGGGAAAGCGTGGGGAATATTCTGTAAAATAAAACAGGTTATATGAGGAACTTTTTTATTTTTCCCCATTCATCTTTCAAAGATACAGTAAGATTAAAAACAGGGAGATTCTCTTTTGAGTCAGGGTCACAGACAAAATAACCCACCCTTTCAAACTGGAATTTATCTCCTACCTTTGCGTTTTTCAAACATGGCTCTGCCTTGCAGTTTTTGACAGCAAGGGACTCAGGATTAAGATTACTGGTGAAATCGCTTCCTTCAGGAAAATCCAGAGGGTTTTTGTTCAGAAACAATCGTCCATAAAGCCGTACCTCAATATCAATGCAATGGTCTGCTGAAACCCAGTGAAGTGTAACCCTTGACTTTCTTCCATCGGGTGCATCTCCTCCTCTTGTTACAGGGTCATAGGTACATCTTACTTCAACAATTTCTCCTTTGTTGTCTTTTACAACATTCGTGCATTTTACAAAATAAGCATATCTGAGTCGCACTTCCCTACCCGGCGCAAGCCGATAAAATTTCTCATGCGGAACTTCCATAAAATCGTCTCTATCAATGTACAGGACTCTGGAGAAAGGAATTCTTCGTGTTCCATCATCAGGATTTTCCGGATTGTTTATTGCTTCAAGTTCTTCTGTTTTTCCCTCCGGATAATTTTCAATCACAAGTTTCAATGGCTTCAACACAGCCATCCTTCTCTGGCTTGTATTATTAAGGTGCTCTCTGACAAAATGTTCAAGAAGTTCAATATCAATAATGCTATTTGTTTTCGCAACACCAATCACTTTGCAAAATTTTTTTATTGCCTCTGGTGGGTAACCAGCACGCCTCATTCCGGCAAGAGTGGGCATACGCGGGTCATCCCAGCCCCTCACAATGCCTTTCTTAACAAATTCAAGGAGATATCTCTTACTCATTATTGTGTAGGTCATATTGAGACGGGCGAATTCAATCTGTCTTGGGTGGTGAATCCCGAGTTGATCTAAAAACCAGTCATATAAAGGCCTGTGATTTTCGTATTCAAGACTGCACAGCGAATGTGTAATACCTTCAATTGAATCCTCAAGTCCATGCGCCCAGTCATATGTAGGGTAAATATACCATTTCTTTCCAGCTCTGTGATGGGGAACCTTCTTGATAATTCTATACATTACCGGGTCTCTCATATTGAGATTTGGAGACGCCATATCTATCTTTGCCCTGAGTGTTTTTGAACCTTCAGGAAACTCGCCATTTTTCATTCTTTCAAAAAGGTCAAGGTTTTCTTCAACAGACCTGTTTCTGAACGGGCTTTCTCTACCTGGTTCTGTGAGAGTTCCACGATACAGCCTTATTTCCTCAGGACTCAGATCGCAAACATATGCTTTTTCGTTTTTTATCAAATAAACAGCATATTCGTACATCTGGTCAAAATAATCTGAAGCAAAATAAAGTCTATCTTCCCAGTCATAACCAAGCCATCTTATGTCCTGTTTTATTGCTTCAACATATTTAGCTTCTTCTTTTGTGGGATTTGTATCATCAAACCTGAGATTGCACTTACCGCCGAATTCCTTTGCTATCTCAAAATTCAGGTGTATTGCCTTGGCATGGCCAATATGAAGATAACCATTGGGCTCAGGAGGAAAACGGGTATGGACCCTTCCTCCAAATCTATTGTTTGCGATATCTTCCCTGATAATTTCCCTTATAAAATCAACTGGCTTTTCAGAGTTGTTATTGTTTTTCATTGTAGAAATAGGTAATTGACCGGGTGTTTTATTATATGGTTTTATCCGGCTTGAGTCAAAAAATCCCATACCCCTTTATGAAAGGGAAAGTGATGATGGTAGCAATTGAAAGATCAGTCGTTCAGATAGATCCAGTCATAATAATCACGACCCCATCTATATTTACCCACGCCATGACTGAGTATCTGCTTTTCAACATGTCCATCAAGGAAGAGTACATTTTGAAAAGCTGCGGTTCCATCTTTATCTGGATGATTGCTCACAGGAGTCTTATACCAATAGTGGCTTGCAACATCAGCAGCATCATAAGAAATATCCCACATTAAGGGAGTTCTGTCCGCCCATCTGGCGTTAATCAGGGTTTTTGGTGTTGGTCTGTGCGGAGTACTCAGGTTAAAATATGTGTTGTGCCAGCCATACCAGTAGCTGGGCTGAGTGGGTGGAACTCCGCCATCTCCACCAACATAGTGGTAGCTCATCATGGCATCAGTAGCAGGCCATGTCCATCCAGGATTTCCATAAAAACGTCTGTACATATCGCCTGAAGGACATGTAACAAGCTGCTTCTTGACCTTGTATCTGTCATTCAAAACTCTGCTGACGCCCCCACGGATTCTGAATGATTCTCCCCACGCCCCTGGAGGAAGCCAGTCATCATTATCTTCTGCGTAAAGAATAAAAATAATTCCAACCTGTTTGAGGTTATTCATGCAAGACACTTCCCTTGCCTTTTCCTTCGCCCTGTTTATTACTGGAAGTTTCATTCCTGCAAGAATTGCTATGATTGCTATCACCACCAAGAGTTCAATAAGCGTGAAACCTCTTTACTGAAAATTTCTCATTTTCCCTCCTCTGTCAGTTGTATTATAATAATGATAGAATCAAAAAGTCAAGACTTACAGGGAGTGGGTATGAAATATAGAATATTTGGAAAAACAGGTGTAAAAATCTCTGAGATCGGACTTGGCACATGGCAACTCGGAGGCAGCGATTGGGGAGATGTTTCAGAAAAAGATGCTCTTGCAATTTTGCATAAATCAGTGGAGATGGGCGTGAACTTTATTGATACTGCTGATGTTTATGGAATGGGAAGGAGTGAGAGATTGATAGGGAAATTTCTAAAAGAGACAAAAGAAACAGTTTATGTGGCAACAAAACTTGGAAGAAGAGAATGGATTGAAAACAAAGGATGGCCGGCAAAGTTTACCGAAAAAATGGTTGAGCGAGACGTGGTTGACTCACTGAAAAATCTCGGAGTTGAATCCATTTTTCTCCAGCAGTGGCATTGTATTCCAACAGAGATGTTGAAAAATGGGGAACCATTTGAACTTCTTGAAAAGTTCAAAAAGAAAGGGCTGATTCAACACTGGGGCTGCAGCATTGAGTCAATAGAAGAGGGACTTATCTGTATGGAACATCCTGGCTGTGAATCTCTTCAGGTTATATACAATATCTTCAGGCAAAAAGTATCAGGCCATCTTTTACCAGTGGCAAAACAAAAGAATATCGGAATACTTGCCAGAGTGCCTCTTGCGAGTGGCCTGCTTACCGGAAAATTCAAGAAAGGACACAAATTCCCTGAAAAAGACCACAGAAATTATAATGCTGATGGAACTGCATTTAATGTTGGTGAAACATTCGCGGGGGTTCCATTTGATAAGGGTATTGAATTTGTTGAAAAAATCAAGGAAATTCTTAAACCCTCACAGGAAATACCTATGGCTCAAATGGCATTAAGATGGATACTTGACCATGATGAAGTTTCTTCAGTGATACCAGGTGCAACAAAAATTGAACAGGCAATCAGCAACATAAAGGCATCTTCCATACCGTCTCTTTCACACAGCGTGCATACACAGCTTGAACAATTGTATAAAACTGAAATTGAGCCATACATCAGAGGAAAGTATTAGTTCAGGCAAATTATGACGCAACTTCCATAGCAATTTGAGCCCACTGGTTCAGTCGTTCTGGCTGGTATCTGATGGTACTTATGTCCTTCATTATTATTTCAACGATACATCCGTTTTCTTTCATAATCTGAAGATTTTTCCTCAAATCATTCCTGACAAGATTCCTGTCCCATGTTTCACAGGCGAAAATTGCGGGGTTTGGCTTGTACGAAAAAACATATCTGTTCTGTATTTTCTGCGCTGCAGTTTTCACATCGGCTTTTGGACTGATTGAAATCTTGCGCAGGTTTTTAATTTCCTCAAGGATATGGATTTTATTATGAAGTGGCTCGCAGCAGCCGTAGTAAGTCAACCCAAATCTTTCCAGCCATCTCTTCTCATATCTCAACGCAAATTCTTCGTGCATTGCAGGAGAAACTTCTGAAAAAATCTGACTTGTTGAACAACCCCATTGTTGCCCGGGACTTATTCCTGTCGTTGAAAATGGCAGGTCAGGCAGGTCATCAGTATAACCCAGGCCACCCGAACCAATTCTGAAGTTTCCATTGTTGGGAGAAAGAATCTTTTCCTCGTAAAGTTGCTGAAATCTGTGAAGCGATGCATCCATAAATCTTTCCATTATAGCATGAGCAAAATCTGGTCTTACTGCGAGGGATAGAAGCGCCTCCTCAACACCTGTAAGCATAACAAGATAATCCCATGGGGCAAACCATATCATTCCTACGCCATAAACTTCAACCTTCAAGTTTTTCCCGAAAATCTCCTGAAGAATTCTCCTTTTTTCTTGGTCAGGTCTCGGTCAACTGTTATTTCAGGAAACCTTATCTTTGAAATGTCCTTTTCGTCCTTTATCTGAGGTATGAAATGCCTTGAGACTATCCCTGCAGATTGTGTACTGACAAGTTCTGCTTCAACCGATACTCCGAAACCAGTGTCATAGACATCAATGGGAACCCTGTAAACAGGTTCAACCACCATATCTGTTCTGATATTATCCCATCTGTACAGTATTCTCCTGAGATTGACCTCAACATTCCTTGCAAAACTGTTCTCGCAACAAAAATAAATCCCTCTGGATTGTTCAATTTCGTGCCAGGGTTCTTCATTAATCCAGACCATAGGTCTGCCCTGCTTCAGGTCATTTGTTCTTTTCCACTCTGAGATTGTCCTTGCGTGAACCGGAAGACCGGCAATTTCTGAGATTTGGGCAGACAGTTCCCTGAGAATCGCTATATCACTGCTTTTTATGTCTTCAATATTTGCCTGATTTTTTTGCAAAGTCATATGTGTCAGCAGCAATAGCCAGTTCTTCGTTGGTCGGTATAACAAAAACCCTTATTTTTGAATCCCGGGTACTGATTTCCTGTTCTTCACCAAAGACTGATTTATTTTTTTCGCTGTCAATAATAATCCCGTGTTCCTCAAGACCCTCAAGAGATTTTTCTCTTACAATCGGCTGATTTTCACCTATGCCAGCGGTAAAAACAATTCCATCAGTTCTGCCAATAACAGCGAGATATGCACCAATATACTTTTTAATCCTGTAGGAGAATATGTCAATTGCGAGGGATGCCATCTTATTGCCTTTTGAAGCACTCTCCACAATACTTCTGAAATCGTTTGATACGCCTGATATTCCAATAAGTCCGCTGTTTTTGTTGAGTATCCTGTTTACCTGTGGCGGACTCATTCCAAGGGTTTCTATAAGGTAAAAAATAATTCCAGGGTCAATATCACCGCTTCTTGTTCCCATTACAAGTCCTTCAAGCGGGGTAAAACCCATGCTGGTATCAATTGATCTTCCGTTTTTTATTGCGGTTATGCTGCAGCCGTTTCCCAGATGACAGGTAATCAAATTAACATCATACTTATGCCTGCCAGTAATCTGGGCAAATCTTCTTGCAACATATCTGTGGCTTGTACCGTGAAATCCGTATCTTCTTATCTTATATTTTTCGTAGAGATTCAACGGGAGAGCATAAAGGTATGCAACATCTGCTATTGTTGTATGGAAGGCAGTATCAAAACAGGCGACCTGGGTACTTTCAGGGAAATATCTTTCAGCTGCAAGTATTCCCTCAAGATTTGCCGGATTGTGCAATGGTGCAAGCGGAATAAACTCTTTAATCTTGTCTTTCACCCGCTGATCAATAAGCATGCTTCCTGTGAACTCTTCACCGCCATGAACAACCCTGTGTCCCACTCCACCAATCTCTGAAAGAACTTTCACAACACCGATGGATGGGTCAACAAGTATCCCCGCTATTATTTCAAGCCCCTGCCTGTGGTCTTTAACTTCGCAAACCTTACGAAATGAAAATTCTTCTTTCCTGTAGTTCACTATTGCATCCCTGGCACCAATTTTCTCAATCAAACCACTGGCAACAAGGATATTTTCAGGCATCCTGAATATCTTGAACTTTATTGAAGAACTTCCGCAGTTTATGACGAGAATATTCACTTTTTCTTCAGGTATTCTATGATAAAATCTACTGCCTTTCCAACTGTTTTGACTTCAAGCGCTGCATCTTCTTCCATTTCAATGTCAAACTCCGCCTCAAAAGATGCAACCAGCTCCAGACTCTGGACGCTTTCAGCGCCGAGGTCTTCAACAAATCTGCTTTCCGGTGTTATCTTTTCTTCTGGTACACCAAGTATGTTACTCACAACTTTTTTTATCCTTTTTTCAACCTCTACCCTTTCCATTTCATCTCCTTTTATGATTTCATTCTTAAAGTTTTTGCGATGTAGGCTTTTCTCATTTCTGATGTAAGATCATATACTTTTCTAATAACATCTTCTTCCTGTCGTGATAAGGTTCTATTCCTTCTTTCCATTGCTGCTCTTGCTGTTTTTATCATCATCTCAAGACCAAAACCTTTCATAAACTTATTATTCACATACCAAACAAAAGAAGGGAAAAATTTTGGTAAAATTCCTCCTGCAGTAATATTGCACATTAAACCAACAGATGTTCCTGTATTGAAAAAAGTTCCGATACTTGTTTTCGTATGGTCACCTATGAAAGAGCCAACCTTCAAATCACCTGTATCAACAAGCTTACCATTCACATAAACGCTGACTGTTGTGTAATCGTTTTTTAGGTCGCTGTTTGTTGTAATAGCACCCAGGTTAACAAATTCACCAACATAAGCGTGTCCTATGAATCCGTCGTGATATTTATTTGAATATCCGTGGATTATGCTTTCTTCAACTTCTCCTCCAATTCTACAAACGGGTCCTATGGTATTTCCTTCTCTAATATTTGCACCTGGCATAATCTGGGTATTGTTTCCAATATAGCAAGGTCCTTCAATCCTGCTGAAAGGAAAAACTTTTACACCTTCATCAATAAAAACAGGCCCTGAATTCGTATCAATAACCACAAATGGGTGTACCTCTGCACCTTCAGCAACGAAAATATCGTCATTTCCATATATCACTGCTTGACTTGAAAATTTTCCTTCAATTCCTTTTTTTTCCTTCATAATAAAATCTTTTTTCAAAAGTTCAGCGTTTTCATGGACAAGGTTCCACAAGTATCGCATTATTTTTGTCTTTGTCTTAAAAGAAGGAAGACTTTTCGCAAACTGAACAATTGATTCAAACCCTTTTTCTATATGCTTCAAAACATTTTCTTTCTTAATAAATGCGTATGCAAGTTCATCATCAGAAAACCATGCGGATTCCTTTCCCTGTATAAAGTTGAAGTCAGCATCAATAAGACATCTTCCATCAACAATCAATAAATCATCCTGTAAAAATGATAAATCGTTCACAGGATAAGAGTATCTGGTGCGAACAAGGTCCACAAGATAATCCCTTACAAATAAACCAATCTCTTTTATTTTGATATTGTTTTGAATCCTTTCAAAAATAGAATACATTCCACATTTTAGTTCAAAAACAGGTCTTGTATAGGTTAAGGGTGTAAAATTGATCCATGTGTCATTTTCGTAAACAACAAGTTTCATTTTCTCCCTTCGTTATGATAATAAACTGGTTATGGTCGCAACCGCAACGATATCAGAAACTTTCGCACCTCTTGATAGATCACTCACTGGTTTTGCAAAACCCTGAAGAATAGGTCCATAAGCCTTTGCTCCTGCAAGATATTGGGTAATCTTATATGCAATATTTCCAGCATCAAGATCAGGAAAAATCAATACATTTGCTCTTCCTGCAACCTTACTGGGTTCTTTAATCTTTTTCTGTGCGACAGATTCTGAAACTGCTGTATCCACTTGAAATTCTCCGTCATAGACAGTATCAGGGTCAATGGCTCGTGCAATCTCAACTGCTCTTTTAACTTTATCTACATCCGGATGTGAAGCACTACCCTTTGAGGAAAAAGAAAGGAAAGCCACCAGAGGTTCCTTGTTCATTAGTTTCCTATAACTTCTGGCTGTTGATACCGCGACATCTGCCAGGGTATTACTATCAGGAGATATATTAACGGCACAATCTGCATAAAAAAATACTCTGCTATCGGCCATTTCCATAATAAAAAAACTTGAAGAATTCTTAATTCCTGATTGATAGCCAACAGTGAGGGCTGCTGCCTGAATTACTTCTGCTGTGGTACTTGCTGCACCTGCAACCATAGCATCAATTTTTCCTGAAGCAACCAGAAGTCCTGCAAATATCAGGGGTTTTTTTACGAGACGGGCTGCGACTTTTTCTGAAACATTTGGCCTTTGTTTCTGATAAAGATGTGTGAGTTCATCAATAAGTTGAAGGTTTGTACTATCAATTATTTCAATGCCGTCAGATGATATCCCTGAAAGTGAAAGACCTTTACGGATTTCTTCTGGATTTCCGGGTAATACCGGCCTGGCAATTGACTTTTCACAAATAACTGCAGCCGCCTCAAGAATTCTGTTGTCCCAGAACTCTGGAAAAACGATACTTCTCTTCAGGGTCGTTGCCCTGGTGATGAAATTATCAAGAATACTCATAGGTCAGAAAATCTCTTTGCCGAGGCTGCCTTCTGCTTCTTCAACTAATTTGTAATAGTCTATCCTCTTTAATTCTGATGCGGCTTCTTTATCAAGGAAATATGTAACCTTTGGATGCATCTGCAGTGCAGAAGCAGAGACTAAACTCGTAACAGGCCCCTCTATTGCCTGCGCTACGACACCTGCCTTCTTTTTTCCATTCGCAATCAGAATTATTTCCTTTGCTTCAAGGATTGTTCCTACCCCCATTGTAATTGCGAATCTTGGTACCTGATTTCTGTCCTCAAAAAATCTTGAATTATCTTCAATTGTTTGCGCGTCAAGTGCGATCAATCTTGTCCGTGAAGCAAGGGATGAACCAGGTTCATTAAATCCTATGTGCCCATCACTCCCAATCCCGAGTACCTGAAGGTCAATTCCTCCTGCCTTTTTTATCTGTTCTTCATACCAGAGACAGAATTCCTCCCAGTTTTTCGCAGTTCCGTCAGGCACCATCGTTCTTGTCCTGTCAATATCAATATGGTTGAAGAGATTTGCATCCATAAAGTATCTATAACTCTGAGGATGATCTCCCTTCAAACCGTAATACTCATCAAGATTGAAGGTTCTAACCTTCTTGAAACTCAAAAGTTTCTTCCTGTTCATATCAATAAGATTTTTGTATAATCCGAGAGGACTTGAACCTGTTGCGAGACCAAGAACGAGATTGGGTTTTTTTTCTATCCTTGATCTTACCAGAGCCGCTGCTTCAACACTAATCTCTTCATAGGTTTTCCTTATTATCACCCTCATTTTCATCCTCCTCTGTTGAATAAGATGCGGGTTCTCCAAGATGTTTCAAACCCAGTGATATTTTTTTCCCCTCGGGGTCAATTTCAAGAATAATAACATCAAGCTTCTGCCCTTTTCTGAGAACCTCAGAAGGATGTTTTATAGGTGCATCAGAGATATTGGAAATATGAAGCAAACCATCAACACCCTTTTCCAGCTCAACAAAGGCACCAAAATCAGTTATATGATACACCTTCCCCTTCACAACAGTCCCAGCAGGATACTTCTTAACTATTTCGGGCCATGGATTCTGCTCCATCTGTCTTAAACTGAAGGATATTTTCTGTTCTTCCTTTTTGATGTCAATCACCTTCAGGCTTATGGAATCACCCATTGCAACTACATCTGATGGATGTCTGACCCTTCCTGTCCAGGAAAATTCTGATATGTGAAGGAGCCCTTCTATACCGTCTTCAAGTTTTATGAATGCACCATAATCAGTTATATTAACAACCTTGCCTTCAACAACAGAACCCACTGGATATTTTGCCTCCACGTCATCCCACGGATTTTTTGTTCTCTGTTTCAACCCGAAAGAGACAACCTGTTTTTCAAGATTAACATCCAGAACAATCACCTCTATCTCTTGGCCAACAGACAATATCTGTGAGGGATGGGTTATTCTTCCCCACGCCATGTCGTTAAGATGAAGCAGGCCAACGACATTGTTATCAATTTCAATAAATGCACCATAATCAACAAGGTTTTTCACTTTACCTTTGATAACAGAACCCTTCTGAAGATTTTGCAGAAATTCCTTTTTCCTTTCCTCCTTTTCTTCTTCAAGGTATTTTCTTCTTGAAACAACTACATTTTTTCTCTGCCTGTCAATCTTGATGATCTTAAAAGTGCTTTCCAAATTAACGAACTGCGATGGATTGGTCACTGGCTTTATATCTGTCTGAGAACCAGGCAGGAATGCAAGAATTCCTATATCAACCTTAAATCCGCCCTTCACTCTTTGAAGAATTGTTCCGGAAATTGGCTTGTCTTCTTCAAATTTCTTCTCAATCCTGTCCCAGTTAAGCATGATATCTGCTTTTTCCTTTGAAAGAAGAATAAGACCGTTCGGGTCTGGATCAAGGGATTCTACAATCAGATCAATTTCCATTCCCGGTTTGATGTTGTTCTGCTCGCTCTTAAATTCTTCCCGCAAAACATATCCCTCTGTTTTATAACCAAAATCAATTATAACTTCCTTGTCAACGCGAATTACAGTTCCTTTGATCAATGAACCGGGCTTAAATGAAAGCATCTTTTCTTCAAGAATTTTCCCAACATCTATACCCTCCATATTGTGTTACCTCCTGTGATTTTTTTGCGCTGGATGATTGCTCAGAATCCTGATAATTTCCTTAATGCAGCTAACATCCGTAGACGCACCAGAGATTATACCAATTTTTTGAAACTTTGCAAGATTCAAACTTTTAACCTCCGAAGGTGATTCCACAAGCAGGGTGTTTTTGTTAACCTTTTTCCCAGTCAATACAAGCTTTCTTGTGTTTGAACTTTTCCTGCCTCCCACCACAATCAGTAAATCAACCCTGCCCGCAAGCTTTAGCGCCTCATTTTGCCTTTTGATACTTACAGGACATATTGTATTGAAAATTGTGATCTTTTCCGCTGGAATATGCCTTAGAATCCTTGTAATCGCAGCCCTGTAAAGATCAAGAGATAGTGTGGTCTGAGCAAAAACTGCCCATCTTGCTGCTTTTATGTGTAAAAAATTTACTCTGCTTTCCGGCTTGACAATTATGCAATTGTTGCCTGCGATTTTTTTCATTGCCTCTATTTCTGGATGCTGGGGATCTCCTACAAGAAAAATGAAGTTTTTCTCAGCGGACAGGGCTTTTACAAGCTCCTGAACCTTGCTTACGAATGGACACGTTGCGTCATAGATAATGTCTGTCTGTTCTTTCACCTTTTCAAGAATATCCGGCGGCAATCCGTGTGAACGTATAATAAACGGACAGCCCCTGGCTTCTGAAATATCCTTTATAACCTTCATTCCTCTCTTTTTTAATTCAGCCATGACGAGGTCATTATGAACAAGGTCTCCAAGAGTCGCAAGGTGTTTATGTTTATCAAGGATTTTCATCGCCATTTCCACTGCCCTTGTCACACCAAAACAAAACCCAATTGAACTACCTGTAATAATCTTTTTTTTCATTCTGAAAGCTCAGATATTTTCTGCATAATCTGATCTGCAATTTCCTGATATTTCTGATTTCCTGAATAAAAGCAAGCCCTGCCGATATTGATGATAATTTTCCCCGGTCTTATAAAATAACTATATGGTGGCAGGGCCCTGAAAGAACCCTTGATATGCACAGGTATAACAGGAACATTTGTGCGGGTAACTATGAGTCCTATTCCCGGTTTTCCTGGCAAAAGTTTTCCTGTTCTTGACCTTGTTCCTTCCGGAAACATAAGAAGACTTTTCCCTCTCTTGATCACACCTATCGCAGAACGTATATCAGAGGTACCCATGCTTGTTTTTGAAAGAGGAATTGCACCAAGTCGCATAATAAGCCATCCAAAAAGGCCGACAAGCTGCTCCTGCTTCGTGAAGTAGGCAATAGGTTTATCGCAAACATAACCGATAAGCGGGGGGTCAAGAAAACTGGCATGGTTTGAAGCAATAATAAAATTTCCCGTGCGTGGAATGTTTTCTTTGCCTCTTATCTCAAGATGAAACGTTATCTTAAAAATAAGAAAGCCAAGAATTTTGGCAGCCATCCATAGAATCTTATTGGACTCGCCGTGAAAGTGCTCTGATTTCTTTGATAAAAGTTTCATATTCTCCTGACTTTGAATATAACTCAAGAACTTCCCTGAAATCGCTTCTTTTTTTCAGGATTTGCCGCAAGAATTGCAGGCAGATATCTTTGCTATTACCCGGCGAAATGGTCTGATTCCTATTTCTCAACTATATCCTCCAGGGCTGTTATTGCCACAACCTTGTTTCTGGGAATAACCATTTTTTTCCTGTTGATAACAAGTCCATCCTTCCTTACCTTTAACAGGTATTCGTGTTTTGTCATGTTAACCTCTGATGTATCAAACGCATCTGCTTCTGAAAGATAATAATACTGAACATCAACATCCACGAGTGTTCCAATGTAAATCCAGCTGCCTTCTGTATCCAGAACCACCTTTTTTGAGATCAAATCAAATGTCTTTCCCATCGCCAAAATTCAACAGGATAGTAACAGGACCGTCATTATGGATTTCAACAGTCATATGACTGCCAAAATCACCTGCAACAATATCTCCCGAATAAAACCTGCGGCATGTCTCAACAAATCTGTCAAAAAAAATTTTAGCCGCAGCCGGCTGCATTGCAGAAAGAAAATCGGGTCTGTTTCCACCTTGAGTGCGGGCATAGAGTGTGAACTGTGAAACAATTATCAATCCGCCACAAACATCCATTATACTGAGATTCATCCTGTCTCTGTCGTCTGCAAAAATTCTCAATTTCAACAGTTTTCTCACAGCAGGTTCTATCATTGACTCATCATCATTTTTCCCGAACCCTGCAAAAACAACCAGTCCCCTGTTGATAGAACCTTTCAGGATTCCAGCACTGATGAGAGATGCACGACTGACTCTCTGAACTACGAGTTTCATAATCTCCTCAAACGGGAAAGATATTAAATTATAGTTTATTCCAGATAAGGTTATTTGACAAACAAAATCAATGAAATTAAATTATTTCCATGTATAAATTCATGAAAATAACGGGTTCGGGTAATGACTTTGTTCTGTTTAACAACCTGAACAGGAAGATAAAAAACCGCAGGCAGGTTGCAATTCAGGTTTGCAAGCCGAAATATGGCATTGGCGCTGACGGTGCCATATTTCTTGAACGCTCTAAGAAAACCGACTACAGGATGCGAATATTTAATCCTGATGGTTCAGAAGCGGAGATGTGCGGCAATGGACTCCGCTGTCTTGTCAGATTTATCCATGAGCAAAAACTTTCAGGGAAAAAATCATTTCTCATTGAGACCCTCGCCGGCACTTACAAAACATTTATAAATGGTCCGGATGTCTCAATTGAAATGTTTCTCATTAAGAAACCGCAGTTCAATATCAGGGTTGACCTTGATGGAAACGAAATTATTGCACATCTAATTAATACAGGGGTACCACACGCAGTTATCATTGTGGATAACGTTGAAGATATTGACGTAAGGAAATATGGACCTCTTATAAGACATCACAGAATATTCCAGCCATCAGGAGCCAATGTTGACTGGCTCCAGGTCATAAACAAACACTGCGGAAAAATTCGCACCTATGAAAGAGGCGTTGAAGATGAAACGCTTGCCTGCGGAACAGGCATTGTGGCAGGTGTTCTTTGCGCAGCCATGCTCGGTAGATTTTCCAGTCCTGTGAAGATTGAGGCCCGTTCAGGTGAAAAACTGAGTGTTTTATTTTCAAAGGATTTCAGCCAGATTTTCTTCAAGGGTAAAACAAGACTGATTTTTGAGGGAAAATGGATTAACAGGTGATAGAAAGCAGATTCCCAACATCTTGGATTTTTCTAACATTCTTTGCCTCTGGAATTATCACACAAAAGTTTGTGCCTGTACCCGCAGCGTATCTTTTTCCCATCTTTGCTTTTTCATCTGTCATTCTTCTGTCTCTTGCGGTAAAGATTAAGAAAACATCAAACTGGTTTGCAGTTATTTTTATTTTCATTGCTGGCGTATTCTGCGCGGGTAAAACAGGCATCGGATATGAAAAACAGATTCCCTTTTCCCCCGAAAAGGTTAGAGCCATAACCGGAGAAATAGCAGATGTTAAGGAAAAGGGGACCCTTCTAATTCTAACCATTAAGGATACAACCTTTTCAAATGGAAACAGGTGGGTAAAGTCAGGGTTATCCGTAAGAACATACCTGCGCCGGAATGAGGAGGTATATGAGTCTGATTGGATACTGATTGACAGGATAAGTTCAATCAAAATAGAAAAAAATCAGATATCTGTCCATGCCAGCAACTGGAAAATTATAGAACCCCTGTCAATCTACGGAAGATTCAGATGTAAGACACAGGCATTTTCGGAAAACATCACAAGAAAATGGTTCAGGTATCACGGACAGGCAGCAGCGATTTTTCAGATGATAGTGCTTGGAAATAGCCGTCAGTCTCTTGAAATTAAAAATATTTTCATACAAACAGGAACCTATCATCTTTTGATTGTCTCTGGAATTCACCTCGGATACCTTTTATTTTTCCTGAAAATTCTTGTATTTCCAATCAGAAGGTTTGAACAAACTCACTATAAAATCTTCAATATTTTTTATCTTGCTGCAATTGTTTTTTATTCAGCAATAACAGGATTCAATACACCGGTTGTAAGAGCAGCGCTGATGTTTGGAATTTATCTTTTTTCCGAAATCATAGAAAGACCTGTAAGCAGTCTGGATTCAATAGGATGGGCTGGTTCTATCATACTTTTTTCAAACCCCGACAATCTTTTCAATATGGGATTCCAGCTTTCTTTCGCCGCAACAACAGGAATTGTGCTTGCGATGAAAAACCTTCCAGCCATAAAAAGACTTCCGACGTGGCTTGACTCAATGATAAGGGCAAATATAGGTGCGCAGTTTTTCACAGTGCCTGTACTTGTTGGAAATATTGGTACATTTTATCCATCAGGATTTGTTGCCAATCTTTTTCTTGTGCCTTTTGGTGGAATTGTCGTTGGGCTCGGGTTCGTTTTCCTCATTGTGGTTTTTTTGAGGCAACTTGTTATTCTGCCTTTGATAAAATTTCTTGAATTGTTCTGGATGGGAACAAAACTTTTTTCAATGGTATCACCTGCAATTTGCTGGAATCCAGGAATTCTGATGGTGACAGTAATCTATCTTTTGGTATTCGCAGTTATTTTCAGAAATAGATGGAAACTATTTGTTGTATCCGCAGTATTCTTCGCAATAATCTGGATTGGTTTCAATGCTCTTAACAGACCACACGCAGAAAAAAAACCCCATTATATATCAGGGGATCAAGAAGATATTATAATTTTCCCCTGCAAGAAGCTTCTGTGTTTGATTGAAAAAGAGAATTCTGCGGTCGTCTTGTTATCAATGAAAGAAAACAGTTCAGGTATAGCTTCTGTAATTAAGAAAATAAAATCAACCGGGAAAGATGTCGTTTTTATATTTGTTGATTATGACCACGACATCTTTGAAGAACTTTCAACCATTCTGCAGGAAATAAAACCAGTCGCAATTGTGGACAGTCCTGATATCAGAAAACATCCCGCATTTGGATACAGAAAATGCTTTATCCTCGGAAAAAAGAACATAAAGCAGAAATTCTGGGATTTTCTTGTTCCATTTGAAGGAATTCGGGTGATTTACAACCGGAAAAACTCAGTGGTGCTTGAGTACAAAAACAGAGGTGAAACAACCATTATTTCAACATATTTGAATTCAAGAATTTTTGAAGTCCTTCCTTTTTCGCCGGAGTATCACACTGTATACGCCACACAGATTGCCCTTTCAAAAAAACTTGCTGAATATCTTCAGGAATATGGAACCAGAAGATTAGTCTACCAGAAACTCATCTATGCAACAGAAGGAAACAACGCTGATTTTGAAATTATTGAGATGGGAAAGAATTCTGTATCGCTTCATTGAATGCAACAACTCTGTTTCTGCCCTGTCTTTTGGCTTCGTAAAGAGCGATATCTGCCTTTCTGATCAATTCCTCGTAGGTATCTGCATCGTCTGGGAAACAGGCAATGCCAAAACTGATTGTTAGATTTTTGCCTGGCTGAAATTCTTCATCAGGGAATTTTACATCCTCAATTCTTTTTCTTATAACTTCAATTATGTGGAACGCTGTGTCCTTATTGGTATCAGGGAAGATTATTACGAATTCTTCTCCACCGTATCTGGCAACAATATCTGAACCCTTTATGCTCTGATGCAGAATATCAGCCACTTCTTTCAGAAGTTTGTCTCCCGCAAGATGACCGTTTCTGTCATTATAAAACTTAAAATTGTCTATATCGCACATCACAAGGGAAACAGGGAATTTCGTTTCCTTTGCCTGTTTCACTATTTTTTCAATGTAATGCTGAAAGTGACGCCTGTTGTAAAGATGAGTGAGGGAATCAGTAATTGACAAAATTTTTGTTTTTTCTATCAGTTCGGCATTTTCAATAATCAGCGATATCGGTACTGATATTAATTTTAAAAGGGATAAATCCTTCTGTGTAAAGATTTTCTGATTCTTCGAAAATATACCTATCACCCCTACAACTTCGTTTTTTTTGTTCTTGAGCGGTACAAGAATAAAAGAAGAAACACCCATTGCTTCAAGCAATCTGTATGTTGGAAACGAGCCGAGATTATTGATAAGAACAGGATATGCCGTGGTCACTATCTCTTCAAATGTCTCTTCAGGCAGATTAAGGTTTTCGCCTCTGATATCCTGGAAAAAACGCTCACCAAACAACTGCACAATGACTATTTCATTCTTGAAAAAGTTGCTGATGTTCTGGGTGACCCGGCTCAGAATTTCTTCTATGGAAACATCCTTTCCGAATATCTCCATCATTTCAACAATTGCTGAAAAAATGGTTGACTCCATTGAATAGTCATTAATCATAAGTCCATATTTTTCAAGTTTCTGGCTGATGGAGGAGATTTTGTTTTCAAACAAAATGTTTGAGATAATTCCTGTGATGATAAGAAATCCTATAACAAGATCAAACATCACAACATAATAGATATTCTCATACTGAACACCATAAAGGAAGGACATATTGAACCAAACAAGCCAGCACGTAATAAAGAAAAAAAAGATATTCCTAAACCTTATCAGACGCTATTTTCGCCTCCTTTACCTTCTCAAGTATCTGATTAAATTCATCAGGGTTCCTGTAAGCCATTTCTGCCAGCATCTTTCTGTTAAGTTTTATACCGAGTGAATTCAAACCATGAATAAAACTGCTGTATGAAATTCCACCTGCCTTGCACGCAGCGGATATTCTAACTATCCATAAACTCTTGAAGTCCCGTTTTTTTTGTCTTCTATCCCTGTAAGCATACACCTGCCCTCTTTCTGCAAACTCTTTTGCTCTCTTGAATTGTTTTGACCTTCCCTGTCTGTATCCTTTAGCAAGTTTGAGTATTTTTTTCTTTCTGTGTCTTCCTGCTGGTTTATTGGTCGCCCTCGGCATTTTTAATCTCCTGGTTATGAATAAGGAAGCATCCTCTTTATCATTTTCGCCTGCGTGCCACCAAGTATTTTTGGTTTTGCAAGTCGCCTTTTCCTTTTTGCGCTTTTCTTGGTGAGTATATGACTCTTACCACTTCTGTAATGTTTCACCTTTCCTGTTGCTGTTATCTTGAATCTCTTGGCAACTGATTTCCTTGTTTTCAACTTTGGCATTAAAAACTCCTTTTTCAATACGGGATAAGGATTACATTAAGAAATCTGCCTTCCTCGTGCGGACTTTTTTCAACCTTTGCAAGAGGTCCCAGGTCTGATATAAGTTTTTTGAGGATATTGTAGCCCCTCTCTTTATGCAGAATTTCTCTTCCTCTAAAGGCAACAGAAACCTTTACTCTGTGCCCTTCCTTCAAAAAGTCCTCTATGTGTTGTTTCTTAAAATTATAATCGTGTTCACTGATTTCCGGTCTCAGACGAATTTCCTTCATCTGAATTGATTTTTGTTTTTTCCTTGCTTCCTTTTCTTTTTTCTTCTGCTCGTATAGAAATCTTTTGAAATCCAGTATTCTGCAAACAGGAGGATTTGCATTTGGAACTATCTCTACAAGATCCATCAAACGTTCCTTTGCCATTGCTATCGCTTCATCTCTCGGCACAACCCCAAGCTGCTGACCGGATTCACTAATTACTCTAACCTGAGATGCCCGGATCCTGTAGTTAATATTATACCTGCGTGGGTCGATATCTTCTCCTTTTTCTCACAACTTTTCCGTAATTATTATACTCAAAAGCAAAATTACTGCAAATCAGATGTCTATCTCTATCTTTCTTGTATTATCCAGTGCCCTGATTTTTTTTACAAGTTCTTCAACAGGATAAACTCCAACCATTCCCTTTTTATGTACCCTGACAGCAACAGTTCTTGAGGACTGTTCTTTTTCGCCGACGACTGCAATAACAGGAACTTTTTCATTTTCAGCAATGCGAATTTTCTTATTTAAGGACTCCTGGGAAACATCCATTTCTGCCCTGATTTTGTTTTTCCTGGAGAAGGCAAGAATCTCTTCTGCATAAGGAATAATTCTGTCTGCAATCGGCAGGATTTTCAGTTGAACAGGCGCAAGCCACACAGGAAAATTGCCGCTGTAGTGTTCAATCAAGACACCGAAGAATCTTTCAAGTGAACCCATAATCGCCCTGTGTATCATAATGGGTCTCTCAAACTTGTTAGCCTGATTTACATATTTCAATCCAAATCTCTCAGGGATATTAAAATCAACCTGTATTGTTGAACACTGCCAGGTTCTCCTGAGGCAATCTCTTATTTTCAGGTCAATCTTTGGGCCATAGAAAACACCCTCTCCAGGGTCAACCTGATACTGAAGATTTTTTTTCATTAAGGCGTTCTCAAGCGCTTTTGTTGCCCTTTCCCAGTTCTCCACCGAACCAACAAATTTATCAGGCCTTGTTGACAGGTATATCTCATATTCAGAAAAACCGAAACTTGATAGAAAATACATAACAAAATCAAGAACATCAACAACCTCACTTTCTATCTGGTCGGGCCTGCAAAAGATGTGCGCATCATCCTGCGTAAACCCACGAACCCTCAGGGTTCCGTGAAGAACACCGTCTTTCTCGTATCTATAAACAGTTCCAAGTTCTGCCCATCTTATTGGAAACTCCCTATAGCTGTGCAGGGACGACTGATAAATAAGGATGTGAAACGGACAGTTCATTGGCTTTAACTGATATGAAACGTTGTTTTCAATATTAATCGGCGGAAACATATTTTCTTTATAAAAGGACAGATGCCCTGATTTTTCCCACAGTGAAACATCTGCAATATGAGGTGTATAAACAAGATGATATCCTCTTTCAAGATGAGAATCTCTCCAGAAATCCTCAATAATTTTTCTTGTTGTACCGCCTCTTGGATGCCAGTAGACAAGCCCGGCCCCATACTCGGGTTGAAGTGAAAAAAGACCGATAGCAGGGCCGAGAACCCTGTGGTCTCTTTTTTTTGCTTCTTCAAGATTCTTGAGATACTCTTCAAGTTCTTCAGCGGTCGGAAAACAAACACCATAAATTCTCTGAAGGGTTTCCCTGTTTTCGTTTCCCCTCCAGTAAGCAGAAGAAATATTCAGCAGTTTGAAGTGCTTAACCTGGCCTGTTGATGAAACATGCGGACCCGCACATAAATCAATAAACTCGCCCTGTTTATAAAATGAAACTCTGGCATCGGGAATTTCTGACAAAATTTCAAGTTTCAATGGTTCATCCTTAAGTATTTCTGCTGCTTTTTCCCTGTCACACTCAAGTTTTTCAACCCTCAGGTTTTCCTTTATAATATTTTTCATCTCAGCCGTTATCTTTTCAATATCTCCAGGCGCAAATGGCTCCTTTCTGAGGAAATCATAATAAAAACCGTCCTCAATTGCAGGTCCAATACCGAGTTTCGTGTCAGGATATAGTCTTTTTACTGACTGGGCAAGAATATGTGAGGCAGTATGCCTAAGTGCTTCAAGATCGGTTTCAAAAAGTTTTTTCATTTTTTTAACTTTTTGCTCAAAAAACAAGCAGAATTCAAAGATTCTGCAGTTTTTCTTCGTTTCCCTGTCTTCCTTTTCCCGGGAAGAATTAAAGGAAATTTTAATAAGCGGGGCCGACGGGGTTCGAACCCGCGACCTCCGGATCGACAGTCCGGCATTCTAATCCGCTGAACTACGGCCCCTTATTCGGTCAAATAATTGTTGTAAATATTGAGTAAACACCCTTCCCTGAATATTCAATAATGCAAAATGCAAATTGTAAACTGCAAAATTAAAATTATTTATTCTTCTTGCCGTATGTAATTTAGTCTGTTTGCTAAGTTTGTTTTTCACTTTGCAATTTTCACTTTGCAATAAATTGTACTTTATTGAGTATTTACAAATAAATTATACTCCTTATGGGTTTCTACTGTCAAAAATCGCGTTTTCCCACTATAATATAACAAACTTACAGGAGAAACCGTGACACCAAAAGAAAGAATCACGTCAATACTTAAAAAGAAGCCACATGATTGTCTTTCATGGACAGCTCTCATTGACAATAATACCCTTGATTTGCTCCCAGAACACCTGAAGGGAAATTATGGAATTGATTTCTACAAACACATTAAATGCGACATACTGCTTCTGGATGGCTGGAATACGCCATATGTCTTTAGATCTCCTGAACTGAAATGGTCCCCAAAAGTATCCATAGAAACTTATAAAGATAGTGAAAAGGTCATAAGAAATATAAGCACTCCAGAAGGAACGCTGACTGCTGTGTGCGGGAAAAATGGACATCCACTGAAATATATGGTTGACTGCCTTGAAGCAGTGAGAATCTACACAGTTATGTGGGAACAGGCAGAATTTGTCAGGCATGATGATGGCGAAACTCTTAAGAAGCTTGAAAATCTCGTTGATGAAAATGGTGTCATAACAAGATTCTGGGGTCCGTCAACAATCCCAAGGCTTCTTGAGATGGATATGGGAACGGTCAATTTTTACTATCTGCTTCATGACTATCCTGATGAGATGAAAAGATTGATTGATACAATGCACAGAAAGGAACTTGACGCATTCAGGATACTGGCTGAAGGACCCTGCAGTTGTGTAATACTGGTTGAAAATACGAGCACCTATTACATCAGCCCTAAAATCTATCAACAGTTTAATATGCCGCATCAGCAGGAGTTTGTGAAAATAATCAAGAATGCCGGTAAAACTGCCATCCTTCATATGTGTGGACATGTTAGGAATATTCTTCATCTTATCAAGGAAACCGGATGTGATGGCATTCACGCTCTAACACCACCGCCAACAGGCGATACACCATGGGAACTTGCGCTGGATATCCTCGGGGAAGACACTATTATCATCAGCGCACTTGACCCCTCAGTATTCCTTCTCAACAAAATACAGGATATTCCGCCTGCTCTTGACCTGCTTATAACCGAACGACTGAAAAAAGCAAACTTCATACTCGGGGTATTTGCAGACGGAATAAGTGTTGAACCAGAAAGGTTTTATGCTATCTCACAATGGGTTGAAAAAAACAGGAAATAATTAAAAATCCATACTTTCAAGTCGCCTGATTCTCTCCTCTAATGGCGGATGCGTTGAAAAGAGCGCGAAGAACGATTTCCCGGAGAATGGATTAACAATAAAAAGATGGCTTGTTGATGGATTTGCGTTATTCATCGGAAAAACAGCAGTTCCCTTTGCAAGTTTCCTCAATGCATTCGCAAGGCCAAATGGATTATGAACAATTCGAGCACCTGTTTCATCAGCGAGATATTCCCTGTTTCTTGAAATCGCAAGCTGAATAAGCATTGCCGCAATCGGCAAGAGAATCGCAAAAAGAAGCATCGCAATAACTGAAAAAATGTTTCCTCCTCTATCAGAATCTCTTCCTGAACCCCCAAACATTGCCGCAAACTGCAGCATTCTTCCAATCATGGTTATTGCGCTTGCAAGTGTGGCTGCGATTGTTGCTATAAGAATATCTCTATTTTTGATATGGGATAGTTCGTGGGCTATCACCCCCTTGAGTTCCTCTTTGTCAAGAAGTTCAAGAATACCCTCTGTAACTGCAACTGAAGCGTGGTTCGGGTCTCTTCCTGTTGCAAAGGCATTGGGACTTTTTGAAGGGATAAGGTAAACCTCTGGTTTTGGAATGCCAGCAGAAATAGAAACTTCAGAAATCAATCTATGAAGTTCTGGCATTTGCTCCTCAGGTATCTTGGTTGCCGAACTCATCGCCAGTACTATCTTATCACCTACAAAATATGTAATAATATTCATCCCGAGTGCAAAAATAAATGCAACGACCATTCCATTTGTACCAAAGAAACTTCCAATATAAACAAGAAGTACGCTCAACAGCCCTAAAAGTAAATAACTTTTTATTCTCGCACCCATAACAGACCTCCTTTTATTTGTTTAGATGCACACTTCAGCCAAAAGTTGCGGTATAATTATACCATGGTCAGGGAAATTATAGAAACCGATACAATCTGCGCACTTTCCACTCCTTACGGTATAAGCGGAATAGGAATCATCAGGATGAGCGGACCTGATACACTCAGGATTATTGGTGAGATATTCACGCCATCCCGCAAAAGAAAAATATCAGAAATATGGAAAACTCATACAGTGAGATACGGATTTGTGATGGATGACGGAAAATTTATTGATGAGGTACTTGTAACAATAATGAGAAGTCCTGCAAGCTACACAAGGGAAGATATGGCTGAGATTGGTTGTCATGGAGGTCTTGCGGCAATCAGGTCGGTTCTGGGTATATGTATAAAAAAGGGGGCACGGCTCGCTGAACCGGGCGAATTTACCAGAAGGGCTTTCATTAATGGAAGAATTGACCTTACACAAGTAGAAAGCATTCCTGCCATAATAGGGGCGAGAACCGAAAAATCCCTTGAGGTTTCTATCAGCCAGCTGACAGGTTCTCTTTCAAAAAAAGTGAACATATTCAGGAACAAACTTCTGGAAATCCTTGCAAAGATTGAGTATCAGATTGATTTTTCAGAAGATTACGGAGAATTGGACAATACAAATCTTGTGGAGAACATCACCTCTGTTATATCTGATATCAAGCAGACCATAAAAACAGGACAGGCAGGAAAGGTCTTTACGGAAGGCGTAAGGATTGCCATAGTGGGAAAACCAAATGTCGGGAAATCAAGTTTGCTCAATCTGCTGGTTGAAGAGGACAGGGCGATCGTTTCTGAAACCCCGGGTACAACAAGGGACTCAATAGAAGCGGTGATCAACATTCAGGGTATACCCTTTACAATAGTTGACACAGCCGGTCTCAGACATTCTTCACTGGAAGTTGAAAAAATGGGAATTGAGAAAACGAGAAAATGGATAGAAAAAGCCGAAATAGTTCTTATCTTACTTGACGCATCAGACGACCTTGACGAACTTGATTTTCAGATACTGAATGAGATAAAAAACAAAAACCACATCATTGTTTTCAACAAGTGCGACCTTCCGTCAAGAACAGGAAAAGAAAATCTCCCGGATTTTTTCAAGAGATCAATAATCGTTGAGATTTCGGCGCTAACAGGGAAAGGGCTTCCTGAACTTCATTCGGCAATTCTTGAAAAGGTCTACGCCGGTTCAGGGGAAATAAATAATGCCGAGTTTTTCTTAAACATCAGGCAGCAGCACTCTCTTGAAAAATCCCTTGAATTTCTTGACAACTCGCTTGAACTGATGAAGAAAAATATTACAATTGATATGGTCGCTGAAGACATTCGCCAGTCAATAGTCCATCTTGATGAGATTTCTGGCAGGCATGTTTCTGAAGAACTTCTTGACAGAATCTTCAGCAGATTTTGTATCGGTAAATAAAGGGAGGCAGATGAAAAGAACAATAATAATTTTTTCGGTACTTGCTTTTCTTCTGAGTGGATGTTCAACATATTACAATCCTGTTACAGGTAAACAGGAAAAAACCGTTTATACAGAACAGGACGAAATAGACCTCGGAATTGCCCTTGACAACAAAATATGCAGGGAATTCAAGATTGTTGAAAACCCTGAAGATGTATTCAATGGATTCAGCCAGATATGTGCAAGAATTGCCCGGAACAATGACAGAAAAAATCTGAAGTTCACATTCAGAGTCATAGAAAGCAAGGAAGTCAATGCCTTTTCAGTTCCTGGTGGCTTTGTATATGTGTACACGGGACTCTTGAAACAGATTGACTCTGCGGATGAAATCGCATGCGTTATCGGACATGAGATCGGCCATATATGCAACAGAGACGGAATCCACCGACTTGAAAAACAGCTCCTTTATTCTATACCATCAGGTATCCTTCTTGGCTCTGGAAGACAGAAAGCCCTGCAACAGGTTGCCGATACTGTTTTTACCCTTTCAATGCTAAGCTACAGCCGTTCGCAGGAAATTCAGGCAGATACTCTTGGGATGAAATATGCATTTCAATCAGGATACAATCCCCGTGGCATGATTTCATTCTTCAAAAAAATGGAACAGCTTGAAAAAAATCAGCCGTCAATTCCATTGACCTTTCTGAAAGACCATCCAGAAACAAAGGAAAGGATAAAGAACGCGCAACAGGTTATTGAGAAACTTGAGTCAGAAAAACGATAGATTGCTATGTGTCTTGTTGCTGGTGAAGAACCTGAACAAGTATCTCGCAGCACAGTTGTCTATCAAGAGCAATCTCTGTATGGTCAACCTTGATGATGAATCCAGGAAATATCTCTTTCACATAGATAATAAAACCAGGAATAATTCCAAAGGATGAAAATCTTGAGAAAAATTTCTCTCTTAAGCACACAACCCGCGCCCTTGTTCCCTTTTCAACATCACACAGCCGCTTAATATCCATCCGCTGAAATAATCCCCAGCCGGTTTTTCTTCTGAAACGTCTGCCACAGCAGGCGCCGCGCGGTATCGGTTTGCCATCAGGACACTGCTGCGGATGGTCAAGAAAATCACAAAGGGATTCTTCTACATTTTCATTTGAGTCGTGTTCAACAGAATCGGCCATCTCATTAAATTCTTTCAAACCCAGAACATCGTGAAAGAAAACTTCCCATAATCTATGTTTTCTCACAAGTTCTCTTGCTATTTGTTCTCCTTTTTTTGTAAAACCCAAGTTGGACGCTTCTTGATATTAATGAAACCATAAATTGTCAATAATTGC
>DYKA01000078.1 GCA_020722805.1 Vermiphilus sp. | reverse complement strand
CTAGTAGGTTACCTTACAGCAGGCAACAAAGAAAATCTTATGGAGATCTTTGATATTACGTTCAGGACATTTGCACTCAGGATTACTCTTCTTACGATATTTCTTGCAGTTCTTGCCTGTCTCGGAATGCTTCTCATTTCACACCGCATTGCAGGACCCGCATACAGGATCACCCAGGCTCTGAAAGACCTTCAGGAAGGCAGAAATCCGGTATTCACCCTGAGGAAAGGTGATAGCTTAAGTGGAATGATGGAAGAACTTAAGAACTTTGGTTCATCACATCTTAATCTTATAAAGGCAAGCAAAAGGGTTCTTGAAATATGGAGTAAAACACAGGTTCAGGATCTCAGTTTGAATATGGCACTGAGGGAACTTGAGGATTGTTTTCAATCAAAAACCAAACAACCTGAGAATAATTCAAAAAAGGAGGGAACATGAACAAGAAAGGGTTCAGTCTTCTGGAGATTATCATTATTTCTTTCATAGTGGTATCACTGGCAGCAATGGTGCTCGGTCTTTTTTCAAGGTCAAGGGCACTTTCAAGATCAATGGTATGTCTGAATAATCTGAAACAGATTTCAATGGCGATTGAAAACTATCAGGCTGACTGGAAAAACAGTCCTAACCAGCTTTATGTGCTTTACCCGAACTATCTGAAGGACAAGTTTGTGTTCAAATGCCCTGAAGACAAAAGTACACTGACCGAAAACCTTCCAAACAATAATAGCTATGGGAATTTCTATGTGAATCGCTCTTTTAATGACGAAGACACCGGTAAAATCTATCTGTTTTGTCCAAGACACTTCAACGGGTCAAAGGGAGTCGGCGCATTCCTTTCCTATTCAGCAAATATTATGTCAAACAATACTGTCACGAGAAACGGTGTAAAGATACTGCCAGGAGATGTAAATACTGGAGGAACATACAGTTTTGTTGATGGAACAACTGTGGTTGCTGATGATACAGTGAAAATAGGACTCTGTGGTTCTTTTGTTGCACCTGACAGCAGAAATTATAGTGTAATATTCGTCCCTGAAGAATCCTCTGGTTCCTTTACTGTTAACCACAGCGGCGATTCAAGGTTTGAAGTAATAACTCCTGCGCTTATTGCCGGAGTCAGTGGTACAGGTTTCACTGTCACCACCACCTATGATTCTGTAAGTAATCAATCAACCTCAACGGTTTCTGTGAGCTCCGGAGCGGTTAATTGCGAGGACAGGTCTGATGGTACAAAAATGTCTGTTGACTCTGGAGAAAATCTTTCAATAACTGTGTTGTGTCAATCAATTGCGGATTCATATAACAGAACAAGAAGCGTGCCTCTGAAGCCCTTGAAACGTCTTAAGATCAAGAAATTCAAGAAGGAATCCTAATCACAGGTAAATGCGAAAGAAATGGGTTGCGATAATATTAACTTGTTTTTTTGTGCTTGTTGCATTTTTCTATTCAATAAATTTCTTGAACAAATTCTCTCTGCTTGTATATGACCTTCTTCTCAAGACAACACCTGTTCAGATTGACAACCGTATTCCTGTGGTACTTGTAACAGCCACAGAAAGATTTGCATCAAAAACAGGACACGAACCAGGAAGAGATGACTACGCAAAATTAATAGATATTCTTGATAAATCAAATCTTATTGTTTCAGATATTTTTTTCCCATCCCTTCAATCAGAAAAAACAGACAGTATTCTGCGAAATTCCATGCTAATACGTTGTGAAAAAATCATTCTGCCTGTTTTTACGCCCTATAAACTGTCAACCTTTCATAAGAGTGAATTCGGATATAGCGTCAGCAGCCTTAATGAAAACAACCAGTATTTCCAGTCAGCAGTGAAACACACAGGGCACATAAATGTTTTTCCTGACTCTGATACCATTGTCAGAAAGTGTCCTGCATTTATTTACTACAAAGGAACAGCATATCCTCATATAGCAATCAGGGCATTCAGCATCTATCAACGCAATCAATCCATCAGTATTAGCAGAAACACAATTTCAGGAAAGAAACAGGGAACAATTCCAGTTGATAAAGACAATTGCTTTAACATCAGATTCCTGGAACCAGAAACCTTTGCAAACATGGTATATCCCATGGAAGATGTTCTTACCGGGGAAATACGGCCAGATGCATTTAAGGATAAGGTTGTAATCATAGGACACACCATAATGGGTTCAAAGAATGCTGATTTAATTCCTACACCTTTGGGGGTTGAGTTTGGTGCAATCGTCCAGATGCAGGCACTTTATACTGTTTTTTCTGATGCTTACATTTCAGTGGTTGATTCAGGGTTTGTACTCTTTGTAACTTTTCTGGTTATGTGCGTGTTGCTTGCAGTGTTTTCCTTTTCTTTCTGGCGTGGAACATGGGCATTTGCCTTTATTTTTTTTGGAACAATCTACACATCGCTGATTCTTTTCAAAAAGGGCAGTGTTTTTTTTGACCCTGTGCCGATTTTATTTTCGGGGACATTTTCTTACATTTCTTTTGTGGTGATAAGCTTTTTTGAGGCAAGAACAGAGCTCACAAAGGGTGAGGAACTTCTTTCTGTTCTTGAGTCAACTCAAAGAGAAATTGCACTTGCCCTCAAACCGCATGAAATGCCCGGAATGCAAAAAAAACTCTACATGCCTGCATTTCAGGATGATTTTTTCAACAAAACCCCCAGGTTAACACTCAGGACCGTCATATCGCTTCTTGGAATTTCAGAAGGGATTATTTTCAGCGTAGACAGGGCAACAGAAAAACCGGTCATACTTGTGGCAGGGCAGGACTCAAAAATAACACCCGATATTCTTTCTCTGGCAGTGAATGCTCTTGATTCGGAAAAAGCGAAAATAATAAACAAAAAGGTTCCTTTTGAATTCGGAAAATATGGGATTTCAAATTTTTTGATTCTGCAGATTCTTGAAGAACCATTGATGAAGATATATGGTTTTTTTGCAAATAAACAACCAGGACCTGTTTCTTCTGCGAAATTGTTTACAACCACCGACTATCAATGGATTGCCTCATTTTGTCTTCAGATTGTCGTTGCCCTTTTTAACACACAACTTAATGATGCGTTGAGAAAAAGCCAGCTTGAAACAATCGTGCGGCTTGCAACAGCTATAGAATACAGAGATCGTGAGACAGGGGCACACATTTCACGAGTAAGCGAATACTGCGCTCTGATAGCGTCCAAAATCAATCTTCCACCTGTTGAGGTTGAACTTATCAAGGCTGCTGCGCCTCTGCACGATCTTGGAAAGATTGCAATTCCTGATAATATCCTGTTGAAACCAGAATCCTTGACCGAGGATGAAAAGAAAATCGTAAGGCAGCACACAGTCATAGGGGCAAAAATGCTGGAAGGTTCTGATTCATTCATCCTTCAGGCGGCATATTTGATTGCACTTTATCACCATGAAAAATTTGACGGCACTGGATATCCTTATGGACTTAAAGGAACTGCTATTCCTCTGTATGGCCGTATTGCATCCCTTGCTGATGTGTTTGACGCCCTGAGTTCAAAAAGGATTTATAAGGAAGCACAGACATTTGAATCAGCGATTCAATACATAGCAGAATTGTCTAACAAGGATTTTGACCCTAACATTGTTGATATTTTTGTAGAAAACAAAGATCTTGCATTTGAAATATACACAAAATATAAGGAAGAAAAAGAATGACGCAGGTATTTATTCTCGGACTTGTCAGTTTTTTTGTTGATATAAGCAGTGAGATGGTATACCCTATAATGCCTGTTTTTTTGACAGGCATTCTCAGAGCAAATGTGGCAGTACTCGGAATAATTGAAGGCCTTGCAGAAAGCATTGCAAGTATCCTGAAGGTCTTTTCAGGATATCTATCAGACAAACTTCAAAAAAGAAAATCTCTTGCAATTTTCGGCTATGGATTTTCCTGGCTGGGGAAAATATTTTTTGTAGTTGCAACATCATGGCAATATGTTTTCTCAGGACGGCTCCTTGATAGAATAGGAAAAGGTATAAGAACAGCACCGAGGGATGCTCTGATAGCAGTCACTCTCATCAGAAAAAAAGAGGATTTGCATATGGAATACACAGGGCAATGGATACCCTTGGAGCATTTGCAGGAGTTGCTCTGGTTCTTTTTATAATCTCAAGAGATTCATTTAATTTTTCAGGTGCTGTTCATTATAAAAAGATTTTTGCAATTTCCATTATCCCTGCTGTTATTGGATGGCTTTTGCTTTTCACAGTGAAAGACAAACCAGCAGTTTCAAAAAAGCAGACAAAGATGAATCTGTCATTCGGGTCTCTGCCCAGTAAACTGAAAATGTATCTTGTTTTCACTTTTCTCTTTGCTCTTGGAAATTCATCAAACCAGTTCATACTTCTTAAAATACAACAGGAGACAGGTTCGCTTGTCTTTATGCTGGTGGCTTATCTTATATTTAATTTTGTATATGCAACTGGTTCAATTCCCTGCGGAAGGATTTCAGACATCATAGGTCAGAAATCTGTATTGATAACTGGGTATCTTGTTTATGGGATTGTTTACTGGCTTTTAGCAAAGGGAGGAAACACCTCCTTTTACTTGTTTGTATCAGGGCTTTATGGTTTCTATATGGCCCTGACAGAAGGGGTTGAAAAATCACTTGTAAGCCAGCTTGCACCAAAAGAAATCAGAGGTTCTCTGCTTGGTCTGCATGCAACGCTCACAGGCCTGGGATTGCTACCTGCGTCAGTGATAACCGGTTTTTTGTGGCAGACATTCGGTCCGCAGGTTGCCTTTGGATTCGGCGGAACCCTTGGATTTATCGCAGCAATTGGCTTATTCTTTATCCTTTAATTATCAATCAAATACTTTCTCTATATCTATCCTTAAATTCAGCCTTTTTCCCCTTATTCCAGGAGTTTATTTTAGAAAAATAACCTGTGACCCTGCTTATCCACTCAACATTCCTGCCATGATGAGTGTGTTTCAAAAGGTCAACAATCTCTCCCTCACTTATCGCTTCATCAGTGAAAAAGGTAAGGGTATGATACTCCTTATCTCTGACAAGCACTCCTGAATAACCATTGTTTTTCTTTTCCTCAAACTCATAAAGATGAGGATAGTTTTTAAGATGCTCTATAAACCTGCTTTTTTCCATTTTTCCCTCCTGTGTTAAAGAAAATTATGTTTGAATTTGCGTGACTCCTCTGATTGCTGCAGAACACCACGGACATTCCCTATAGATCCCTCTGTAAATTCTTCCGCAATCAAGACAGGAAGTAAATTCTGGACTGAATGCAATCTGTGCGTTTTTTGTATTCTGAAAGACCTTCACAACAAAATTTGCCAGAGCCGAAGGATCTGGTTTACTTTCTCCAAGCCATATATGCGTGAGTGCTCCTGCTTCAATCAACGGATGAAAGATTCCTTCCTTTCTAACCCTCTCAATGGGGGAAAGCGGCTCTGAAATGTTCAGGTATGTTGAATTTGTATAATAAATTTTGTCAGGGGGAGTCCCTTTCAAAACCTTTGAACTCTCAGAACCGAAATGTTCATAGTCAAGCCGTGCAAATCTGTATGCTGCTGATTCTGCCGGGGTCTGCTCAAGCACAAATCTTAACCCGGTTTCTTTTGCGTACTTCTCACACAAAATCTTAAGATACGATACAACCTTTACACCGAACCTGAAGGCATCCTCTGAATCGTGAAGCTGCTTTCCTGTGTGGAACTGAACCATTTCGTTCAACCCCAGTAGCCCCACAAGATATGTAACCCTGTGCATCCTGAGATATGGTTCGCCGTCAAGGTTCATTGTCAGAAGCGCAAGAGGTCCATTCTGGCCAGCAGAAAGAAGATCCTGAATGAAACGTTGTTTTTGAGTGTGTGCTTTTACAACCAGATTCATCAAACGGTCAAGGTTTTTGAAAACCTTTGAATCATCATGTTCAGAAACATACGCAACACGCGGAAGATTAAGGGTAACATTCTGGATAGCCGAAAACCTCATCTTCCATGGTGTTCTTGCATCCTCAATATCAGACGCCTCTAACTTAAAAGATAATCTGCAGCACTCACTTATTTTTGCGGTATTGTCCCTGTCAAAAACAAAGTACGGATTACCTTTTTCTGTTGCAACAAGACAAACGAGGTCAAGAAATTCCTTCCATCCAGACGTTTCAAAAAACCTGTTGGTTATGTGCAGAAGCGGCTTTGGAAAGAAAAACGGTCTGCCGACCCCGTCACCCTCAAGATAAACCTCAAAGAGTGCTTTTATGAATTTTTGAGCAAGTGCCTGATATTCATAATACTTTTTCCCTGTTTCAATCCCTCCGGGGCCGATTGCAGGAACATTAGCAAAATGGTCAGGCGTTTCCCAGTAAAGATTGATATCGCTGAAGATTGCCTGCCCCCCTCTGGCAACTGCCTGCTGGCTGTACTCATAGATAAGCATCTGAGCAAGCTGTTTTATCTGTGAATCAGACATTCCTTCCAGAAATGGTGCGAAAAATATGTTGACGGCATCCCAGCCGATTGCACCGTTGAAGTGGCCCTGAAGCGCTGCTGAAAACTTCACCATATGGGCAAGAAGTGTTTCAGAATGTTTTGCCGGTTTTGCAATTGAAAGAGCATTTGGCAGATGAAGTCCAAATTTCTTGACATACTCAAGTGATTGGCCCGAACAATAAGGCCTATCAATAAATCCAAGGTCATGCAGATGTATATCACCGCGCAGATGAGCATCAGAAACGTCAGGAGAGAAAACCTCAAGCAGTGCAAATTCTTTTTTTATCTGTTCCGCGAGTGTAAGATTGGTTGCTTCTGGATTATGTGGAATATTGGCATTTTCTTTGTTCGGGTTGAATATGATGTTTTTCACATCATAAAGCGGAAGCCCAAGCCGGGTGTACTTTCTTCTTGCATCTTCCATCCCGAACTCAACAAGTTTAGCATTAACAAGTTCTCTAATCAGGGGTGCTGTGAGGTTTTTTACCTTTGAACCAGCAATCTCCTTTTCAACCTCAATTGCAATAAACCTTGCAATTCTGTCGTTCATACCTGTTTCTTTGATAAGCGACTGCACAATCTTTTCTGCATCCCACAGGACAATGTCCTCGCCGCTTGTCCTTACAAAAAGACTCAGGTCTGTTGCCTCTTTTTCTCTCTTGATTTCCTCCTGTTCCTCAATAAAATCCCTATCAGGTATTCCCTGCTTTAACTGCCTTATTCTTGCCCTTTTCTGTCTGTAAAGGATATACGCCTTTGCTGTTCTGGCATGGCCTGTTTTTATGAGAACCTTTTCCACAATATCCTGTATCTCTTCAACTGTTGGTATTTCCCCTTTGAATTCTTTGTTCAGATAAACGCTCACTGCTTCCGCAAGGTCTTCAGCAAGATATCTATCCTGGCCACCAACGCTCTTTGCTGCCTTAAAAATTGCATCCGCAATCTTCGCTTTTTCAAATGGAACAATTCTTCCGTCCCTCTTTTTTATAAATTCAATTTTCTCCATGTTTTTCTGTTTCATCAATTTTCCTCCTCATCTCTTCAATTTCTTTTTGAAATTCTGAAACATCCCTGAACTTTCTGTAAACAGACGCAAATCTGACATACGCAACCTCATCAAGGTTCCGCAGTTTTTCAATAATCAATCTGCCTATTTCCTTTGAAGCGACCTCTTTCTCAAATCTTTGCCTCAATTCCTGCTCTATCTCATCAACAATCAAAGAAATTTGTTCTGTGCTGACAGGCCGTTTTTCGCAAGCCTTTTGAATACCACTGAAGATTTTTTCCTTCATGAATTTTTCCCTTCTTCCGTCATTCTTGACAACAATAAGCGGTTTTTCTTCAATCTCCTCATATGTGGTGTATCTTTTTTCGCAACGAAGGCATTCCCTTCTTCTTCTGATTTGCATCCCGTCTTCGCTTTCTCTTGAGTCAATAACCTTGTCTTCAAGGAAACCGCAATATGGGCATTTCATCGCAATATATTGTGTTATAAATAATTCTAATACACAATATTTTGTTTGTCAAGTGTTTGATTAAGGATGTCAATTAAAAATTAAAAGTGGAGTGTTTTGCACCCCCAAGAATGGGGGATTTGGAGGTTGACAAGTAATTAAAAAGAAAGTTGCAGTATCCACAAACAATTTTGGAAGTATTAACCAATTATCCTGGCCAACTTATTCAGCATGATGCTTTGTAACAGGTGCATAGTACACTGGAGAAATTCCAACTATTTGGTTTAACAAAGCATTAACAGAAAACAAATCTCTGTTTAGAACATTTGTTGTACCAGCACCTTATCAATTCACCAAAGACATATTTTGTCTTCGGGCTAACCGAATAGTTAATTCTTATCGTAAAATATCGTTTAATAACCAGGAAATAAAAGTACAGGGTGTTCATATAGG
>DYKA01000077.1 GCA_020722805.1 Vermiphilus sp. | reverse complement strand
ACAATGCCCAGAATTAAAATTATTTATTCTTCTTGCCGTATGTAATTTACTCTGTTTGTTAAGTTTGTTTTTCACTTTTCACTTTGCAATTAAATGTACTTTGTACCTGATGAGGCCTATTAAAATTATAATGGATTAAATACTTTGTCAGATTCTCTATGTAGTTGAATTCTTCTTCATTAACTGCATTATCTTTGAAAAAATGCTCTATACCCGGGGTCCTTCTGGTTTTATCAAAATAAGGGTCAAATTCATTACTATAGTATAATAACAGAACTTTTTTCTGCCTGTTGTTGCATACAGATATCTGCTGAATTACAATGTTATGGTTAGATGAACAAACAGGGAATTTCTATGGATATCGCAGTTTTGATAGGAAACACAAATACAAAAATCGCGTGTATCACTGAGAAATCAATCAGAAAGGTCAGTACCTGCAGAACAGATGAGATTGATATTGCACTCAAAAAATATGAGCACACCAAAAGTAATCAGCAGACCATTTATCTTGCTTCAGTGGTGCCAGAAGCAAACAGAATCGTGAAAAAATGTTTTGAAAAAGTTAAAGAGATTTCATGGAAGGACTTTCCCTTTAAGATAAATGTCAGGCATCCTGAAAAACTCGGGATTGACAGATTGCTTAATGCCGCCGGGTCAAGAAAACTGGTCAAAATTGCCTGTGTGATTATTGACGCAGGTTCTGCGATAACAATTGATCTCGTTGACAAAAACGGGAATTTTGAAGGCGGGGTAATATTTCCTGGCCAGGCACTGATTGTTGAAGCATTGAAAAATCTCGCACTGTTAAAGAACATAAAACTGTCAAAGTCAAAATCAATCATAGGCAGAGACACGTCTGAAGCAGTCAGTTCAGGTATTACATATGGAATTCCTTTCCTTGTTGAAGGATATATCAATGCCATAAGAAAAGAAAACAAGAAATTCAGTGTCATCTTCACTGGCGGAACAGGAAGATTACTTATGAAACATGTAAAAATAGGTGTCTATGAAAGGCATCTCGGATTAAAGGGTTTGCAGATGATTATCTATGGAAATTCGTAAGATTGCAGGCAAAAATGTGTATTTTTTTGAAAGTGTGGACAGCACAATGGACACTGCAAAGAAATTGTGCGATGAAATTAGAGATCCAGTGGTTGTTTCTCGTATTCAGAGGCATGGACGCGGAAGGCAGGGAAGAGAATGGGTTTCAAACCGCGGGGGATTGTGGGTTTCTGTCGTGTGGGATGGTGTACCAAAAATAATTCTGGATTATCTTTTTATAATAGCGGCAAAGGCAATCGTGGATACACTGGAGGATATCGGAATAAACGCAAAAATCAAGATTCCAAATGATGTCTTTGCAGCGAATCGCAAAATAGCAGGCGTGCTTATTGAAAATACAGGCCTCCATGTTATAATAGGTATCGGGATAAACATTAACAATACCATAACTGAAGAAATGGGTGATGCTATAAGTTGTAGGGAGATTCTCGGGTACAGGATTGAAATTGAACCGGTTTTGACTTCTCTCCTTATTAATCTCCACTGTCTGAGGCAGCAATGTGAAAAAAACAATGCTGAATTTTTTAAGGATATCAAAAGGTTTTTAATATAATGAACCTTATAATTTTTGTTGTTCAACTGTTTATTCTTTTTGTTCTTGTGGGACTTGCAGCATTTTTTTCTGCTTCTGAAACTGCATTTGTTTCACTTGGAACGTATCATTTGAAGAAACTTGATAGTGAAGACCCGAGAGTGAAAAAACTTGAGTTCTGGTTCAAATACCCCCACAGGATTCTTGCAACCACGCTTGTCGGCAATACCATTGTTGAATCTCTTGCCTCAATTCTTGCTGCATCAATTGCATACCGCAGTTCCGGCAAAATAAGTTTGGGTATTATGGCCTTTCTTGTTATGTTTCTCATACTTATTTTTGGAGAAATAATTCCAAAGAGTCTCGGGAAAAAAAATGCCGAAAGATTTGTTGTACATGCTATCCTGCCCTTGAAGATTTTCACCCTTGTGCTTGAACCATTGAATAGATTTCTACTCGGTTTTGCTGAAGTTTTTTTGAGTCTTTTCAGGATTAGTATTGACTCAATACTTCCTGTATTAACAGAGGAAGACATAAAGGCAATGATATCTGCTGGAGAAGAAGAAGGACTGATAGAAGAGGAAGAAAGACAGATGATTCACAGTATTTTTGAACTCGGAGACAGGATGGTTTCAGAGGTTATGATTCCAAGGGTGAACATTGTTGCAGTGGATGTTAATTCAACGATAAAGGAAGTTCTTGAACTTGTGGTTAAAGAGGGTTATTCAAGGTATCCTGTTTACAGAGGTAATTTTGACACAATTGAAGGAGTTGTCTACCTCAAGGATATCATTGCCAGGGGCTACGAACGCAAAGACCTTGTTGTAAAAGATATAATGAGGCCTGCATATTTTGTTCCTGAAACAAAAAAGATTAATGAACTTATGAGAGAACTTCAAGGGAAACAAATTCAGATGGCAATTATTGTGGATGAATACGGAGGAACCGCAGGACTTGTTACAATGGAAGACCTTGTGGAGGAGATCGTAGGTGAGATTTCGGATGAATACAAGCACGACACGTATGACTATCAGCGTCTCAGCGACAATAGTTATCTTGTCAAAGGTTCAATGGAGGTCGAAAAGGCAAACGAACAGCTTGACCTTGACCTTCCTAAGGGTGAATTTGAAACAGTTGCAGGATTTATTCTTGAGTATCTGGGACGGTTTCCGAGAAAGGGCGAGAAATTTATATATAAGGGAAAGGTTTTTATTGTTCATGAAGCCCACGAGAAAACAATTAAATGGATAAGAATACGAACACTTAAAGAGGAAAGGAAAGATGAGTCAGGACTCACTGAAGAATGAAAAGAAGGCAAAATTGGAATGGTGGAAATCTCAAGGGATTGAGCCGTATGGCAGAAAATTTGATAGAGAACCAATAGCCGGGCTTACAGCCGAAAGAAAAGGTATTCTTTCAATTGCCGGCAGAATTATGACGATTCGCAGGCACGGCAAGGCAGCATTCTGCGACCTTGCGGACTGGAGCGGGAAGGTCCAGATTTATTTTAAGAAAGATGTGCTTGGAGACGTGTTATTTGAAAGATTTAAGAATCTTGATGTTGGAGACATTGTTGGAGTAAAAGGAGAAGTTTTCACCACCCATACAGGACAGCTTACTGTGCTTGTGAAAGATTTTGTACTTCTTTCAAAGATACTTGGAACTCTACCTGAAAAATGGCATGGGCTGAAGGATGTTGAAGTAAGATTCAGACGTAGATACCTTGATCTTATTGTCAATTCTGAAGCCCAGAATGTTTTTGCCACACGAATAAAGATAATCAACTGCATAAGAAATTTCTTGAACAATCTTGGCTTTGTAGAAGTTGAGACCCCTATGATGCAGACGATCCCGGGTGGCGCCGAGGCACGACCTTTTATTACTCATCACAATGCCCTTGATATGGACCTCTATTTGAGGATTGCTCCGGAACTTTATCTGAAACGGCTGCTTGTCGGCGGAATGGAAAAGGTCTACGAGATAAATCGTTCATTCAGAAATGAAGGAATTTCAACCCTTCACAATCCTGAATTTACAATGCTGGAATTGTATTCAGCATACGGAGATTATCAGGAAATGATGTCCCTGACAGAAACTCTTATCACCAGTATCGTTAGACAGATCTTTGATAGGGATGAGATAGATTTTCAGGATACAAAGATTAATTTTCAATCACCATGGAAAAAGATTTACTGGGAGGATTGCTGGAAAAATCTTGGCATTGATAACTGGAGGGATATAAATAGGGTGAAACAGGTTTTTTCAGAAAGACACATTGACACAGAAGAAAAAGAAGACATTTTTGCGCTTCTTGACCTTCTTTTCAAAAGGTGCATTGAGCCAACGCTGATTGATCCCACATTTATTGTGAAGTTTCCTGTTGAGACATCTCCTCTCGCAAAATCCTGGCCTGGAGACCCATCAATGGTTGAAAGATTTGAACTTTTCATAGGTGGTTTTGAGATTGCAAATGCCTATTCGGAACTTAACGACCCTGTTGAACAGAAAATTAGATTTGAACAGGAGATTCAGAGACCGAGCGAAAGGCCAAAGGTTATTGACGAGGATTACATAGAGGCGCTTGAATATGGCATGCCGCCTGCCGGTGGCCTCGGGATAGGAATTGACCGTCTCATTATGATTCTTACAGGATGTACCTCTATAAGAGATGTGATTCTTTTTCCTCTGTTACGACCCAGACAATGAGTTTCCAGACGATAAGGAATTCTTTTTTTCTTCTGTCCTTCGCAACAATTCTGTGCAGAATAGTGGGTCTTGCAAGGGAAATTGTAACCGCGAGATTTTTTGGAACAACCGGAATTTATGATGCTTTCTTGATTGCTTTTATGATTCCAAATTTTTTTCGCGGATTGCTCGCTGAGGGCGCATTGAGCACAGCATTTATTCCTGTTCTGTCAGAATTGATTGCGAAAGACAGAGACAGAGAGGAAATTCTTAAGGTATCAGGTGCTGTTTTCACATTTTTCCTGCTTTCCACAACTTCATTATATGTCCTGATTCTGGTTTCATGTACAATCCTTCTGCATTTTTTTGACCTTCCGCTGAAGATTGCCGAGATTATTTCTTTTTTGAGATTTACGTTTCCTTACCTTATCTTTGTTTCTCTTGCGGCATGGGCAATGGGTGTTTTAAATGCAAGACACAGGTTTGTCCTGCCCGGACTCAACCCGATAATCCTTGACTTCTGGTGGATAATAAGCCTGTTTTTCTTTACAGGATTTTTCGGGGAATCTCTTGATCGCAGAATCTTCGGGTTGATGATCGGAGTACTTGTTGGAGGCGTAAGTCAGTTTGTATTTCAGGTTCCGCAGGTTCTCTCAGTTCACGGGCCCATTGTCCTGAATATACAGTGGAAACATCCTGCCATCATAAAAATGTTAAAACTTTTCAGTCCTGTTATCATTGGAGTGTCGGTTGGTCCGATAAATCTTCTTGTTGATTATTCGTTTGCGAGAAGCCTTGCAGCAGGAACTGTTTCTGCGCTGTGGTATGCAACAAGGATATATCAGCTGCCGCTCGGGATTTTCAGTATTTCTCTTGCAACAGTGCTTCTTCCGCATCTTTCAGGAGATGTCGCAAGAAATAACCTTGAAGCAGTGAAAGAGAATATCCACAGAGGACTTGAACAAACCATTTTTTTCCTTATTCCATCTGCAGTCGGGATGTCAATATTCAGAAGAGAAATAGTGGAACTTATCTTTAAGAGAGGGGCTTTCACAGGTTATTCTGTTGAGATTACTGCCTATCCTCTGATGCTTTTCTGCGTAGGGCTTGTTTTTTATGGAGCCGCAATAATAATTACCCGCGCATTTTATGCCTATCATGATACAGCGACGCCCGTGAAGATAGGACTGGTAAGTATCGCAACAAATGCATTGCTTGACGCAATACTCATGCAGTTTATGGGACACGGTGGTATTGCACTTTCAACCTCAATCGTGGGGTTTGAAAATTTCCTGCTTCTTTACTGGTTTTTCAGAAGAAAATTCGGCCTGATTGAACAGTCAAAGATAATAAAAGGATTTCTAAGGGTTTTCTTTGTTTGCATTGGTTGGGGTATAATTATTGAAGCCATCAGGAGACTTCTTTCAGATACGGGTTTGATATCAACCACTGTTGTGGGAATAATTGCGGGTGTTGTATTTTACATTGTTTTTGCTGTTGTTCTTAAGTTTCCAGAGGTTTATGGTTTAACAAAGGTTTTCAAATGGAAAATCTTATCCTGTTTTTTTTCCTGATTTTTTCAGTTGTGATTCATGAGTATTCACACGGACTTGTGGCTTATTATAATGGAGATGATACAGCATACCTTATGGGAAGGTTGACCTTGAATCCTGTAGCCCATCTTGACCCTATTGGCAGTATCATCATGCCGCTTTTCCTTGCCTTAACAATAGGGGTGCCGTTTGGATATGCAAAGCCAGTGCCGATAAATCCCCTGAGGTTCAAGGATTATCAGAAAGGAATGATTACGGTCGGCGCAGCAGGATGTGCCACTAATTTTGTTGCCGGTTTTGTTTTTTCGCTCATAAGCGGACTTACAAGAGGCGCGGCTTCACAGATCTTTGAACTTGCGGCCTTTATAAACTTCATACTTTGTTTTTTCAATCTAATTCCAATTCCACCCCTTGACGGTTCGCGAATTCTCGCAGTTATTCTTCCATCAAGGATAGGGATTGCTTTTGACAGGATAGAAAGATACGGGCTATTTATTGTTTATGCCCTTGTTTTTGCAGGTGGTTTTAGATTTCTTGTTCCTTTTTGTTCGTCACTTGTGAACCATTTTTCGTCTCTTGTTCATCTTAATTTTTAACACTACTAACCGGGGGTTAATATGGAAAAAACTGATTTTGTAGAACTTCTGCATTTTTTGCATATTCTTTGCTGGCAGGCGCTTGGCAAGGTGGCAAATCCCGTAAGTGGAAAACCCGAGAAAAACCTTCAGTTTGCAAAAAGATTGATTGATATTCTTGAAACTCTTGAGATAAAAACAAAGGGAAATCTCCAGGAGGACGAGAAAAGAATACTTGAAGATATGCTCACAGATTTGCGGCTGAATTATGTTGATGAATTGAACAAGGAACAATCTTCTGATTCTGCACAGGCCTCACACACAGAAAATCCTCAAACAAAAAATGACCAAAAACAGTCTGACAGAAAAGATTCAGAAAATTCCTGATTCTCCCGGCGTATATGTTTTTAAGGACAGAAAGAAAAACGTTATCTATGTGGGAAAAGCAAAGCATCTTCGTTCAAGAGTCCGCTCCTATTTTTCTGTGCCTCTTGATTACAGGAAAATGTCTCTCGCAGACGAGATTGCGGATATTGAGGTGATACCTGTTGTTTCTGAAGGTGAGGCGCTGCTTCTTGAGTGTTCACTGATAAAAAAATATCAGCCGAAGTACAATGTTGACCTGAAGGATGGCAAGACATACCCGTATATTAAAATCACATCTGAAAATTTTCCTTCTGTGTTGGTCGTGAGAGAGCCAAAAAGTGCAGTGGATGAGTATTTCGGTCCATTTACTGATGTAAAGGCTCTCAAGCATGTTCTGAGATTTGTAAGGAAATTCTATCCGGTAAGGACATGCAAGAAAAAAATTATTCACGGCAAAAATACAAGACCGTGTGTTGCCTTTCATACGAAAAGATGCTGCGCACCGTGTGCTGGAAAAATTTCAGAGGAGGAATACAGGAAAGTCATTGATGGAATAAGGGCATTTTTTTCAGGCAGATACAAGAATTATTGCAGCCGGCTCAAGAAACAGTTGAATACTGCAATAAAATCCTGGAATTTTGAAGAAGCCAGAATACTGAATGAAAGAATCCAGATGCTTGAAAAGATGGAAAAACATCTTCCATGGAGAAGTGAAGGAGAACTGCTTCTTTACAGGAAAGAAAACATTCTGCCTTTACTTGCTTCAAAACTCGGGCTCAAGAAAATTCCAGCGACCATTGAGGGATATGATATTTCTCACATATCAGGAACTCACGCAACAGGAAGTCGTGTGGTGTTCAAAGGAGGAGTGCCCTTCAAGGATGGCTATAGAAAGTTTCGGATTAAAACAATTAAGGGTATAGATGACTGCGGTATGCTGCGCGAAGTTTTAAGAAGAAGATTTACTGACCCGGAGATGAAGGAAAAACCAGACCTGATTCTGATTGATGGTGGAAAGGGTCAGCTGAATGAGGTTATGAATGAACTTACGTCCCTTCATATTGATATTCCTGTTATTGCACTGGCAAAGGGCGAAGAGATTGTGTATTCCTGTCAGCGCAGTGAACCAGTAGTACTGCCAGAATATTCAGGAGAATTGCACCTTCTCCAGAACATCAGAGACGAGGCACACCGTTTTGCAAGGGCATATCATCTGAAATTGCGCTCTGTTTGGAAAAAACATTCGGATTTTATTGACCATGAAAAGATACGAAAACTAGCACAGTGAAGAATGGGTTGTTGTTTATTTTGCTACATCAAGGTCATTTGAAGCAGAGATAATCAAAGGAAAACTTGAATCAGAAGGTATTCCTGTTTTTTTGAAGCAAGAGGCGATAGGGAAGGCATATGGATTGACAATGGATGGCTTGGGCGAGATAAAGATTCTTGTTCCAGAGCACTTCAGAAAGAGGGCACTGGAGATTATTCTGGATAAGGGTGATGAGGCCTGTTAAGTAAATACTCAGTGAAGCACGTTATGCGTAGGCACAAAGATTAACTACCAGGCACAAAGGCACTAAGGCACAGAGGCACAGAGTTAAAAGCATTAAAAACTATGTGCCTATG
>DYKA01000179.1 GCA_020722805.1 Vermiphilus sp. | reverse complement strand
GGCAGGGACAGGGATTTGGTAATGATGAGATACTTGATGAAGTGTGGGACTTTAGAATTAAGGCAAGGGTTTTTCGCAGCACATATCATGGAACTGGATGGTATGGCAAATCATTTAAAATTCCCGAAAAATGGAAAAATAAAAAGATATGGTTGTGTTTTGGCGGAGTGCATCCTCAAGCAGAGATATGGCTTAATGGAAAATATCTCGGGAAACATATCGGACCTTTTGTTCCTTTTGCCTTTGATATAACTGATTTTGTTGAAAAAGAAAACCAGAACTTCATTGCTGTGAGAATTTCAGAAGAAAACAGATGGCTTGGGCTCGCATACAACTGGTGTGGATACTGGTCCGGACTTTACAGGAATGTCGAACTCATCACAACAGAAAACACCTGGATTGAGCATCTGTGGATACATCCTGATATTGATAAGAAATGTCTGAATTTTTTTACGGTGATAACAGGAAAAAACTGTGATGATTTCATTATGGAAGTTAACATCAAGGACCCGTCAGAAAAATCCTGCGGTCATGCTGAAAGATATCTATCAGCAGGAAAAAACATTTTCAGTGTGCCAGTAAAAGATGTGCAGGGATGGTCTCCTGAGAGACCTCTGCTTTACAGGGTTGATGTTGAACTGAGGCAGAATGAAAAGACGCTTGACTGCAGGAGCGAAAGAATAGGTTTTCTTAAACTCTCAACAAAAAATAAACATTTCCTCATCAACGACCAGCCCTATTATATGATGGGAACAGGTGATTTTGCTGTGAGTCCTGAAACAGGATGTCCTGACACCGATAGAGAAAGATGGCGCAAAAAACTTTCTGTTCTTCGCAAGTACGGATACAATTATGTAAGGTGCCAGTCATATGTTCCAACCCCTGAATATCTTGATGCTGCTGATGAAGTCGGACTGCTTATCCAGTCAGAGATTGGAATGATGGGTGCATGGGGCGGACATTCTCAGTATCATCAGTACCAGTGGCCCCAGCCGCATGTTGACAAGAGGAAACTTTTAAGGATGCAATGGAACGCTACTGTAATCCGTGATGTTAATCATGTTTCTGCAAATCTTTATTGTATGAGTAATGAACATTACAATGAACCTCTCTATCCTGAAACAGCGTGGAGATGTTACCGGGAAACAAAGGCAATCAAACCATCCTGTTTTGTCATATGGACAGACGGCACTGTTAAAAAAATAAAGAGAACCCCGCTGGATTTTTATTGTGCAGAAGCCGAACTTGACAAGAAGGTATCAATGCCTGTGGTGCAGCACGAATTCAGATGGTGGACA
>DYKA01000178.1 GCA_020722805.1 Vermiphilus sp. | reverse complement strand
GGCCTCACCTTCTCGGCCTTAGTGCCAAACAATGCTCTTTCTTCATCGCATTGGCACCGCTCCATTCAACTCCCTCTATGGGGTAGTACGCGCTTGGTGGGAGTTGAACTTGCTATTGCACTTTCTAATCGCACAGTTTCTGACAGGGTAGTACGCGCTTGGTGGGAGTTGAACCCACAGCCTCTGGCTCCGGAGGCCAGCGCTCTATCCGGTTGAGCTACAAGCGCAGGGGAAAATACAACTATGTTAGATATCTGCGATTTTTGAAAACTGGCACAGCCTGCTTATATCGGCAATTGCACAGTTTTCAATTCTGCAGTTGTCTTCAATGATAACAGAATTTCCTATTATACTCTGTGAAACATGGCAGTTTTTACCAATCATTACCTTCTTGAACAAAACTGAATCCTGAATAATTGTTCCAGAACCGACATAACAACCATCTCCAATAATTACATCTCCCTTAATCTCCACTCCATCACCGAGAACAACATCCTTTCCTGTAATCAAATTTCCCTGAATACAGATATTTTTGTAAAGCTCTGTGGGCACAGTATCCTTTTTCCTTTCTTCACTACCAAATCTAAGATTTATTGCATCAAAGTTCGCTCTTCTGTAGTTTTCTATTGTTCCAACATCAATCCAATAACCATTATGAACAAACGTATATACGTCTTTTTCTTTTTTTATCAATTCAGGAAATGTTTCTTTTTCAATTGAGGTTTCTTTTCCATCAGGGATTTCACCAAGAATATCTGATTGAAAAATGTAAATTCCTGCATTGATAATGTTTGATACTGGCTGCTCGGGTTTTTCCACAAATGCCCTTATTCTTCTGTCGCCATCAATATCAATCACGCCAAACGCTGAAGGATTTTTCACTCTCACAGCACATATTGTTGCGAAAGAACCCTTTTTTCTGTGAAAGTCCAGCATCTCCCCAAGATTGCAGTCAGACACAATGTCTCCATTGAAAACAAAAAATTCTTTTTCTCCTCTCAGAAACTTGCTTGCATTCTTGATGCCACCTGCTGTTCCGAGAGCATTTCTCTCCAAGGAAAGGTAAATCTTTATGTTTGTTTCCTTTGCTATTGAAAAAACCTCTTTATGCTTCTTACAATGCTGTCCAATAGCAAGAATGACTGTGTCAATCCCGTATTTTGAAAGAAGAAAAAGTTGATATTGAAGAAGCGGTCTGTTCGCCACAGGAAGCAGTGACTTTGGAGTTGTTAAGGTGAATGGTCTCAATCTTGTTCCAAAACCGCCAAGCAGTATTAATGCCTTAATTTTTCCCTCCT
>DYKA01000003.1 GCA_020722805.1 Vermiphilus sp. | reverse complement strand
GAAAGAGCACCGTATAGCACTAAGGCCGAGAGGGTGAGGCCGCTGACCGAAGCACGCAGTGCAAGACGGGTTCGGGTGAGGGTGACATTCTATTATATCACCCCCACTATATCACCCCCACCGCACTCATCCTGAGTGCCTGCCTCCCCACTTCCGCCACTGATGCTTTGGCAAACTCCCGCAAGGGGGAGGCGAACGTGGTTCAGTGAGGATTTACAGATTTAATTATCACTCTCATTTTACCCCCCAGTTTTTGTCAAAATTTTTCACCGTAGGGTTGATTTCAATTTTTGAGCCAGTCTTTATTTCCAAAAGTTTTTTTTCTTTGATACCCACTTTATGTCTTTCAGGTTTTTGAAAAAATAATAGTAGTAATGTGGAGATTGTGGGTAACCCAAAGGGTGCGAGCAGGCAAGGATGTGGTTATCCTGACGTGACATTGGGGTATCCACATACGGCAATATCCACATTGACTCTTTTCTGCTTTGAGAATGAACTCTTATACTTCAGTTATGAAATATCAAATGGGGGTGAACAACCCTGTTTTATCTTAAGTATAAAATAGTCATCAATTTTTCGTATTCTCTGAAGGCGAAATAATTGGCCGTAAGTTTTGCCGGCACTTTTGATTTATATCCAGTACAGCTATTGCTTGAAACTTAATTTTCCTGTTGATGGGTCATATTGATACTGCATTCCTGCAGGTGGCTCGGGTATTCTGTCAATAAAACCTTCATTGACAAGTTGTTGCAGTGAATCAGGATACCTTCCATTCTGCCGCTTGTAAGTATTGATCTTGTTTTTGAGATACATAAGGTTGTCCTGATGGGCCGTACCTCTGAGTTTCTGGAATACTTTTTCACCTGTTTCTTTTGCTTTTTCTCCTATTTCACCAGCGGGTTTCTTACTGCATCCGCTGATGAAAAGACATAGACAGAATAAAGACAATATAATAAATGTTTTCTTCATTTTCATTCACCTCCTTTTCTTCTTCACAACCTGTTTTATCATAGATATGATAGACTGAACGTTTATCTCTTTCAAGCATTTCATACTCTGACAATTTTTTCTTGTCTGGTAATTGCAGGGTGCGCACTCTGCAGTTGTCTGTATGATTTTAACTTTTTTGCCTTTCGGAGCCCATATCTGTGGGTCTGTTGGTCCAAAGATGATAAATGTATCTAATCCAAGAAATGCTGCAAGGTGAGAAACACCGCTGTCATTCCCAATAAACCAGGAACCATTTTCAAGTTTTTTTGCAAGTTCATCTATTGTTTCCGGTTCAATGATATTTTCGGCTCCAGCATTTTTAACCCAGTAGTCCATATCTGACTTTTCGCATTCCCCGATTATTATCCTGCACTCGCATGTTTGGTTCAATTCTGTAAAAATTTCAAGAAAACCTTCGGGTGGCAGGTTTTTCTTTTTGCTTCCGCTGCCAGGATGAATAAAAAGAATGTCATTACCATGTTTGTTTACCTTTCTTTCTATATCAAACATTACTTTTATTCCTGATTTATGAAGGGGTTCAAGAAGAAATTCAGTGATATGACTGGCAGGTTCTTCTGGCACAGGATGAAAAACAGCATTATCCTTATATGTATTCAGGATGTTCTGGCCGAATATAGTATCTGGTTCAATGTAGGAAATAACAATGTCAAAATCTGGCATTTCAGGAACCGTGAATTTTCTCTGATAAGTAAAAAATTCTAAAAGGCGTGAATCACCGAAGCCAATACCCTTTTCAATAAATTTTATTCTTTCAAGATAACCGATCATTTTTTCTGAGCCAATAAAATAAACATTGTAAGAATTTTCTTTCAGGGAATAAAATACGGGAAATGCAGCAACAGTATCGCCGATGCTTCCAGGTTTTACAACAAGCGCATTTTTGAACCTTCCGGAATTCATAATATAATTTTATAAAAAGGACAATTTTCTATGTTTTTTTTCTGGCCGATTCGTGATGAATTTGGAGTTAAAAAAATCCCTGTTATCAATTATACGATAATTTTTACAAATGTCATTATTTATTTTTTGTTTGGTTTCAGCAGTGGATATGAAGAAATTATCAGGAATTTTGGGTTTATTCCTGCAAGATTTTCATGGTTTACAATTTTTACCTCAATGTTTTTACATGGAAGCATAATGCATCTTATAGGAAACATGTGGTATCTGTATCTGATGGGTGATAACCTTGAGGATAGATGGGGACATTTCCAGTACTTCCTTTTTTATCTTTTTTCCGGGATAATCGCTGCACTTTTTTATGGGTTTTTTACAAACGGTGATGCAAGAACAATTCCTTCAATTGGTGCCTCCGGCGCTATATCAGGAGTGCTGGGTGCTTATCTGATGCTGTTTCCGAAAAGTAGAATTACCTTCTGGTACTGGCTTTTTCTTATCTTTAAAATTTATACCGGAACGTTCAACATTTTTTCATATTTCTGGATTTCATTCTGGTTTGTCCAGCAGATTATCGGAATGATGATGAATGTAAATTCATCAGCAACTTCCGGCATTGCTTTTGGTGCTCATATCGGAGGATTTCTGGCAGGCATGGGGATTGCGCTGCTTACGAAAGGATTTCAACGTATGAGGTATGTGTTGAACATCAAGTCCGGCAGCAGTTTTCTTTACGATATTGCCGGGGAAAGCGTGATGAAGATAATCCCATTTGAAGATCAGGTTGAACTTTTCAATGTGGAAAATCAGATTAAACACCTGGTGCAGGAGAAGAATGAAAGAGAATCAGCGGTCCTTTACGGAGAAGCACTGAAAAGGTTCTCGGAAGTTCGGATTCCTAAATCATTGGGATATAGATTTGCAGAATTACTGCAGGACCAAGGACTATTTGATGAAGCAATTCTGGCTTACAGAAGATTCATACGGAATAATCCTTTCAGTAATTTTGCTGATAATGCTTTGTATAATCTTGGCACGCTTTACCTTGATAAAGGAGAAAAGGAAAAAGCAAAGAATTGTTTCAGACAGATTGCAATTTTTTATCCATACAGTGAATTGAATGATGTTGCAAGATATGCTCTTTCAAACATAACAAAGAGGTGAATTTTCATAAGTGGTGCTTTTTGTGTATAATTATAATGTGCCCTCGTAGCTCAGCGGTAGAGCAGTCGCTTCGTAAGCGACGGGTCGGGAGTTCAAATCTCCCCGTGGGCTATTGCTGTTTTTTATATTTTCGTCTCGCGTAAAACAAATAGACAAGCGGAATAATAAAAAGAGTTAAAAGAGTGGAACTTATCAACCCGCTGATAACGCTGACAGCCATCGGTGCTTTAAGCACAGAGCCTTTTCCAACAGCAAGTGCAAGCGGTAGCATTCCGCCTATCATAGACAGAGTTGTCATCAAAATCGGCCTCAATCTTGATGCACTTGCTTCAATAACTGACTCTTCAGGGTTTTTACCCCTTTGAATCAGATTTTTTGCAAAGTTGACAATCAATATGCCATTGCTTACAACTATTCCAACAAGAACAATCATCCCCATTAAACTGAATATGTTTATTGTCTTTCCTGTTATAAAAAGGCCTGTAAGAATTCCAATAATTGATAGAGGAAGTGTTCCCATAATGATAAATGGTTCCACCCAGCTTTCAAACTGAGCCGCCATTACAAGATAAACAAGCAGCACCGACAGAATCAAAGCAAGAAAAAGGTCTCTGAAGGATTCAGCCATTCTTTCACTCTGACCTCCAAATATTATGGATGTGCCTTCTGGAAGATTTAGTTTTTTTATCTCTTTATTCAATGTTGCCATCACTGTTCCCAGGGGTTTGTTAATATTTCCGAGTATTGTAACACTCGGTTTTCTATCGTATCTTTCTCTGGTTGTTGGTCCATATGTTTCTTTTATTTCAGCGATCTGTTTTAACAAGAAAACATTTTGCATGGGATTTACAATTGTTAGATTTTCAAGTACATTTATATCTTTTTTATCTTTTTCTGGTATCGTTACCCTTATATCATATTCATTTTCACCAACCCTGAATTTTGATGGGACTATTCCTTCAAGAGCAGACCTGCATATCATTGCAGCCTGATTTGAATTCAGATTGTACTGAGCTAACTTGGGTCTTTTAATGACAAAATTTATCTCTGGTTTGCCTGGATTATATGATGAATCAGCACTTGAAACTCCATCAGTTGACTGGACTATATTAAGTACCTCTTCAGATGTCTGTATTACTGATTTTTCATCTGTGCCTGTGATATATATTTCAAGAGGCGGTCTGCCGCCTGAACCGATTGTGCTTTGCTCAGCAACTGTAATAGTTCCTGGTATTCCTGCGAGAAACGGTTTAATTTCTTCCACTATTTGGGTGGTTGATTTTTTTCTTACGTCCTTGAGTTTTACCAGAAGCTGAGCATATTCAGGACCTTCTGAGCCCATGCCGGCAAACATTCCTGAAATCTTTCCAATAGTTGCGAAAACCTGATCTGTTTCAGGTATTGATAACACCTTTTCTTCAATGACTTTTACAATTGATTCTGTTTTCTGGAGATTTGTGCCCGGGGGCATTCTGAGGGATATATTGTATATTCCTTCGTCTGCATTTGTTATCATTTCAATGCCGATAAAAGGAAGCAATGTAAAGCTGAGCGGTATCAGTATGCCGATAACCACAAGCACCGGTCCGGGCCTATGTAAAAATTTCAAAAGAGTTCTTCTATATCCATTTTTGAACTGTTCAAATTTTTTCTCTGCTTTTATTGCCCAATCTTTTTCTCCGGTATCTTTCAGGAATTTTGTTGTCAGCATCGGTGTCAGGGTAAAACCCACTCCCAGAGCAAGCAGGGATGTATAAACCTGTATCATCCCGAATTCTTTGAAAAACTGTCCCACAAGACCCGACATAAATACAATCGGCAGAAACACAACCATATGGGTAAGCATTGTGGCACTCACTGCTGAAGCAACCTCAAGAGCGCCTTTTTCTGCTGCCTCTTCGCCTTTTTCCTTCAATTCTTTTTTATGTCTATATATGTTTTCAATGATAACAATTGAACTGTCAACAACAATGCCGACTGAAAGGGTTAAGCTTGAAAGGGAGAGAATATTCAATGTAAATCTTGAAAGATATGCAAAAAAAAGTGTCCCGACAAGAGAAACAGGTATTGCAAGACAGACAATGAGCGTGCTTCCCACGCTGTACAAAAAGACAAAAAGTATAAGCCCTGTCAGAATGACTGCTATAAAAAGTTTATGCCAGACATCACTCACAGCATCCTTGATAAACTCTGATGTATCAGTCACGATTGCAATTTTTGAGTCTTCTGGAAGCCCTTTCTGGATATCAGGAAGAACCTTTCTTACACTATCCACAACCTGGATAGTGTTTGCGTCTGGCTGTTTTTGAACAATGATTCCAACAGAATCTTTGCCATTTGTTCTTGTTTTATCTCTTATTTCGGCTGTTGTGTCAAATACATTCGCAACACTGCTGAGAGGAACTGTTCTGATACTTCCGGTTGACATATCAAAGACAGGCAGGTCAATGAGCTTTATTTCTTCGGGGCTTTTGAATTCTGTATTTAATCTTCCTGAAACCTCTCTATCATCCATCAGAAAATGACCGGAAGGAATGTTGATATTTTCAACCTTCAATCTCTGTGCAATGGTTGTCAGATCAATCTCATAATACAGGAGTCTTTCAGGAATTGCCTCAACTCTTATTTCTCTTTTTTCACCACCGATAATATCTATTTTTCCGACGCCCTGAACGGTCTGGAGTTTCACCCTGACAAAGTTGTCGGCCACGTCGTAGATCTTTTTAAGGTCATTACCTGTGATGCTGAGATAAAGGATGGGTGACGCGTTTATATCAAGCTTCAAAATCTCGGGCTGTTTTGCGCCCTCAGGAAGATCTCCAATCATTGAGGAGACCTTTTCCCTTACGTCAGTTACTGCGATGTCAACAGATGAACCCATGTTGAACTCAGCCACAATGATTGACACGCCCTCAACAGAGCTTGATTTTATATTCTTCAGATTATTCGTTGTGCTTATGGCATCTTCAATGGGTTTTGTCACAAGGGTTTCAACCTGGTCTGGTCCTGCACCAGGGTAAACAGTAATAACGGTGACGATAGGAATTTCAACCTTTGGAGCAAGATCAACGTGCAACTTTGGAAGCGAGAAGAAGCCAAGCAGCATTATGATGAAAAATATGACCAGAACAAAAACAGGTTTTTTTACTGCCAATCTAACAGGATTCATTGCATTTTTTCTGTTTTTACAATTTTCACTTTTGCGCCAGATAAAAGGTTTTCCTTACCGAAAACCACAACCGTATTTCCCGGGACAAGTCCTGATTTAACCTCAATCAGGTTGTCTGTTTTTTCGCCGGTAATTATTTCAACTTTTTTCGCTGTGTCTTTTTCAACAATATATACGCATTTCTTTCCCTTATCTTCAAATACTGCCTGCTGGGGTACAGTGATAACATTGTTTCTTTCACTGATAATAATATTTGCCTGAACGAACATGCCTGGTTTTATAGGAAGATTATTCTTTGATATTGAAACATACGCAATAAACATTTTTGTTTTCGGGTCAGCAGCTCCGGAAATTTTTGTAATTTTTCCGTAAAATTTCTGTTCAGAGACATCGGTTTTCATTCCTACCTCCTGACCCTTTTTTATCAAAGGTATATAATTTTCAGGTACTTTTATCTGGGCATTCAGATTGTTGATATTATAAAGTGTCATCAGAACCATTCCTGCTCCAACAACCTCGCCTGTTTCAACCCTTTTTGTTCCTATAATTCCCGAGAAGGGTGCTCTGACGATGCAATCCTCAATTTGTGTTTCTATAAGTTTGAGACTATCTTTAACGACCTGAATGTTTTTTCTTGCTGACTCATAATTTTTCTTCAGTGTTTCAAACTTAACCTGATATGACTCAAGTTGTTTTTTTGAGATAACATTTTCATTGAATAATTCTTCCATCCGTTTGTAGTCGCGTTCTGCGTCATCCATCTGGATTTTGACTGCATCAAGATTGGACTGTGCTATTACTATCTGGTTCTGTATCTGTGCCTTTTGTATTTTTAACTGGGAATCATCTATTCTCAGAAGTATTTGATTTTTGTTTACAAGCATGCCTGCATCTGCATTCACCGCAGCGACCCTGCCTGGAATTTTTGCAGAAATATAGGCCTCCTCCTCGCTTCCTATGGTGCCGGTAGCATCAATACTTTTTGAAAAATTTTGCGGCTGAACAACAAGTACATCAGCCGGTATCCCTGACTGTTTTTGCATTTCACCTATGCCGGGAGGAGTATATGCTGTGGATTTCTGGTATATTCTGAATCCGAGTATGGCAATAAATATCAGGATTAGTATCACAAAAATTCTTTTCATAATATACCCCTTTTAATAAGTATTTGATTAGATTAAACCGCGACATCATTGTTATTTATCTGATGTCGTGTAACCTGGTATAAACTACTTGCCTATCTGAAGTCGCATGCTGCATCCAACAGCAAAAATCATTATGAATAAAACCACCAGCAAAATACAAGACATTTGTTTCACAATTGCTCCTGGCCAATATTCAGTAAGCATCGTTTACTGAATATTCAGTGTAAAATGTACTTTATTGAGTGTTTACTGCTACAGTGAAAAAAATCTTACTTCAACCAGAATAAAATGTCAAAAATATATTCGGGCATTGACTGTATCTGGAGCGAGAGTGTGGTCAAGCCCAATTTTTTTGTATAGGACTGCAAGGGATATTCAATAACCACCGGTTATTCTATTGGTGCTTTCTCCCTAACAAAGTTAACGATGGACTCCTGTTCTATGCGATTTCTGCAGTAACAGAGAAGAAAAAATCTGCCCTGCGCCAAAAGTAAAATATTTCTTCTTATTGATTCTGCGTCTGCTATTATCAGCACAATTTTTCTTCTTGCCCCATCAATAAGTGTATCAAGAATAGTAATGGCTTCAGATGTACCGGGATCGGGTCTCCAGTTATACATTATCAGGTGTCCCATGTTTGATACATTTTCCATTTGATGATATGCTTGAGTATGTAGATGAAGAAATCCACCCCCAAACCTTCTGAAAACCTCATCTGTATAAGGTACCCCAAATTCTCTATAGTGCTGCGGAGAAAGAAGCCCTGCTGCATCATCGCTTAAAAAAGGAAGCCCTTTTCCCATCCACAGATATCCTGCAATAATTCCATTATTCTCGCTCTTTACATTTTTTTCAATTATCTGATATACCCATTTCAGTGCTTCATCACATCTCCTGATCAGTACGTGGACCTTTTCAGGACAATTATAGATGTCAAGAAAGAAATCAGAACCCCTCAGGATAAATGCGAGTTCAAGTGGCGAGTGATAACCTGAAAGATAGACATAACACTTGTTTTTCAGACGTTTTACTGCGTATTCAAGACCCGTCAGTGCGATATCAATGAACTGATTATCCTTTTCCCACGGGAAGTTTATTGTTTCATCTATGGTTTTTCCCACTGGTTCTATCCATGACGTGTTTGCGCCAAACCTAATGGAGCCAAGAATCATACCTGCAAATATGCCTGAGAGCCGTATCTCAGGGGCAATACTGGAATTGAATCATCCGGATAGTCAGAGCGATATCTGTATAATTTTTCATCTCTATTGCACAGAAGTTTCGGAAGAAGGAGCACATCCTTTCTAAAATCAATTTCCTCAAGTGGCGGAATTGATATTGAGTTTGCAATTTCCTCCTCTTCTGGAAGAAATGTGTATATCAGACATCCTTTTCTTGCCGTCTGGATCTTTCTGTGTCTTGCAACTGTTTCAACGAAATTTTTTTTGAATTCAAAAGATGGTAGTTCCGTCATTTTTTTTCAACTCATTGATGATCGCAACATAGATTGCTGCGCTCCAGTGGTAATCAGTTATTGTTCTTGACCAGCCGCGTGTTCCAAGCCAATCCTTTCTTGGCAATTCCTTCGGTGGTATCCTGTTATCCGGATCGTAGAACTCAAATATAGAGCCCTTTTCAATGTACCACTTTTCAACTGCCTTTTTTGTCTTTATCAGAAGATTTTTTGCAGTATCCTCAAATCCATACTTTTTCAAGCCATTATAAACGAGGAAATTATAATTAAGCCATGTTCCACCCCTCCACATATCTTTGCAGAATGTTTGTTCATCTTTTGACACAGAAGGCAAAGGCAATTCTGTCCAGAACATCTCCGGGTTTATAAGTTTTTCAATGATTCTTCTAGCTTTTACCCTGTCTGAAATTTCTGCAAACAAAGGAAGGAATGACGCTGGTGTCTTGATTCTGATGAAACTCCCGTTTTGTTTTCTATCGTAATAGAAGCCATCATGCTCGTCCCACAGATGCCTGTTTACCAGCAGGGTTTTTTCTTCAGCCATTTTATCCCAGACTGATGCGTCCCCGTTGATTTTCAGGATTCTTGATATTTTTGAGAGGCATCTTATTTCATTTATTGCAAAGCAATTCAGGTCAATGACTGCTACATTTTCTGCTGGTTTCACACTGTCAAATCTCGGAGAATTGTCCATCCCGCATTCACCGCATTTTGATGCACTATTTTCATCTATCATCCACTCAAGTAATCCATCGCTATCATTGTCTCTGTTTTTATAAAGCCATTCAATGTATTTGCTCATTTTTTTATAAACAAATTCAAGGAAATCATAATTTTTTGTGATTTTGAAAAGTTCAAGTGCAGCCCATGCAAAAAGAGGTGGCTGGGTAATATGCTCATATACCCTGGTTTTTTCGGGATTCATTGTGATAGAAATAAATCCATCTTCCCTTTGGCAGTCCAGTACTGCGGTAATTGTTTTTTCAGCAAGATCACCGGAGATATAGCGGTTACCAAACGTATGAAATGCTGAATCCCAGAACCACATATCTCTATGAGGCCATCTATCAGGTGTTGTCCATATTGATTTGATTTTTCCCTGTGCGGATTCACCGTTTACCTTCATGACGGAGACTGCTTTCAGATAGGTTTTTTCTTCAACCTCATCATCAAACCGAACATGATTGAATTTTTCAAGGAACCTGATTTTTTTCTAAATTTCATCCTCACAATGTTTTTCTGTTATGGTTCTCTTCGCCTTTTGTATTGCGTTGTATTTGTTCCCCCTGTCATATGAGAGTGAGAAGACCTTCCTGTCATTTTCAAGTATAAGAGCGCTTATTCCGTCATCCGATAAACGCACTACAACATTACCGATCTGCTCAATCCTGGCTGCTTCTGAAGTTATGGATGGTGGAAACTGTGGGTTGTACTGACCGAGTATTCTGTCTTTTTCAACAAAGATTATTGAGACATCCGGATTTTTGAAAACTATCAAATCGGAACAGATAACCTTTGGCCGAACATCTTTCAGTTCTTCCATACCCCTGAAATGTAAGGTTCTGTTATCTTTCAGTCTGAAACAGAGCGACCCGAATTTTTCTGTGGTGCCCGCAATAAACGGAGCAAACCAGTCGGTTTCTCCTTCAAGGCCGGAGAACGCGAAAATCATGCCTTCTCCCCAGATGTCGGGATATTTCATTTTATCAGGAATTGTTAAACTGTTTTACTGCTTCAAACATTGCAAGAATGTTTTCAACAGATGTTTTTGCCTGGATGTTGTGAATTGTATTGAACACATAACCGCTGCCTTCAGAAAATATCTTCAGGCGATTTTTCACTTCCTGTCTCACCTGTTCAGGGGTTCCGAAAGGAAGCGTCTTTTGTGTGTCAATGCCGCCACCCCAGAAGCAAATTTTTTCTCCGTATTTCCGTTTCAGGTCAACAGGGTCCATGTTTTTTGCTGAACACTGAACAGGATTACGAATATCAAAACCCGCCTCAATAAAGTCATTTATGAATGGTTCAATAGAACCACATGAGTGAATAAACGTTTTCCATGCAGTGTTTTTATGTATCCAGTCATTCACTTTGCTATGAAATGGTTTGTACAGTTCGCGATATGTCTGAACTGATATGAACTGGGAATTCTGAGTTCCAAAATCAGTTCCGGAAACAAAAATAACATCAATCCTGTTATCCACTGCCTGAAAAATCATTTTTAGATTTTTCAGAGCGATTTCGCACTGTCTTGAGAAAACTTCATATATGTAGTTGCGTCTTGTTATCGTTGATATATACCATTCTTCAATATCCCTTATCCCCTTCGGATTTTTCAAAAATGGTGCAGGAACAAGGGCAATATCCCCGAACGACGTACCGCCGAAATTCCCGATAATTGAGAATTCTGTTTCTTTGAAAATGCGGATGGACTCCATTTCGTAATATCTGAGATCTTCATCGCTCAAGACCTGGATATCCACATTATCGGAAGGATTGAGAGATGTCTCATTGATTGGCTTTTGTCTTACAATTGCGTCAAAGTAAAAGCCAGAAGCGGGTAATTTTCCTGATGGGGAGACAGTTATATCACCCTCGGGATAGAGGTAAACATTTCCATTACTGTCCATGGTTGTGTTAAATTTCTCCGGGACAAGAAACTTTGTTCCGTCGGGCGCAGTCCATTTCTTCCAGTTTTCGTTTTCAAACCCAAAGAAGTTTTTCCTTGCATTTAATGGAACTGTATCTATGCCAAGAATCTTTCTCAATTCGTCATCAACCCTGCCGAGTATCTGAAACGGTTCATCAATCATCACAGGTGTTTTAAGACCGAGCGCTTTTTTCAATTTCACAAGGGTGAATGCTGAGATTCCTGAAACCGCGGTTCCTCCCAGGTCCAAAGGAACCCTATCAGGTTGCTTATGAGAGATGCTTGCTCTTATTCTTTCCCTTGAGTTCATGGCTTCTTTTGTTATCCGTTTTTCCTGACAGATGGTACAGAGAATTCAGTAATCTGACTGCTTGTGGAAATTATAACAGATTAAAGCATTTTTGAAAATATTTACTATGATGGCGGTACCCTGTTGCCTGATTTTTGTTTTGACTGAAACTGAGAAATTTTGTATACTTACACTATGAAAAACAGAGGTTTCACGCTTACTGAAATTGCTGCGGTTGCTGCGATTGTATCCACACTTTCTCTCGGTGGGTACCAACTTGTGAAAAAGGGTAAGGACTCAGTTTGTTTGAACAATCTCAAACAGATTGGACAGGCAGTGGCAATGTTTGAGGCAGACCATGATGGTTTGCCGGATGCTGTTTTTTATCCTAGGAGCGAAAAAGACCCGAGAGGTATAAATAATGTTCTCAGGAAATATGGTGCGACAGGAGATTTATTTTTCTGCCCTGCAATATCAACCGAGTTCAACAGGTACGGAACCAATTACCTGTGGAATGAGTCAGCGAAAAGAATATCTTCAAATGCCTCAAATATCTGGCTTATGACTGAGATAACATCTCTTTATCCAGAACTGCCTTCTCCGCACACTGGCGGGTATGGTGTTCTTTATGCAGATGGCCATGCAGCCATAGGAAGAAATATAAACTTTCCAGATTTTCAAAGACCCTCTCTGACTTCTACCATAAGCGCTGAGAAACAAAAAGAGGAAAGAGAAATTCCCCAAGAGGAAACAAAAAAAATAGAGAAACCACAAAACCAGTTCAGGGGATATCAGATACTTAATCTTCCTGCAAAGGTACAATCAGGGAAACCAGTTTCAATAAGCATCAAAGCAATTGACACAGAGGGAAATATCTATGAATCCAGTGAAAAACTACGAATCACTGATTTCACTCAAAGTGTGGAGCCATCCGAGGTTGTTCTTGATAAGGGAATTGCAAATCTTATGATACAGTTTAAGAAGTCAAGAAAGAACAATATTTTGTTTGTTGTTGATTCTAAAGGAGTGTGGCAGAATTCAGAAGAGTTTGAGGTTGAACCGGGTTCTCCAGCATCAATAGAAATTATTCTACCTCAGAATGTGTACGCAGGTGTGCCGACTATCGCCAAAATTGTAACAAAGGATTTATTTGGAAATGTTACACTTAAAAGCGGGGTAAGGTTTTCCATAATATCTACCTATGAAGCGGAATATCCTTCAAGTTTTGTTTCAGATGCAGATGGAAATGCCAATATCCCGATAGTGTTCCATAAATCAGGAGAAAACAGGTTAACGGTTTCCATTTCAGGGACAATGATTAAAGAGTCCTGCATTATAAAGGTTAGACCAGGTACCATTGACCATTTTGAAATCAGTCAGATAAAATCACCTATTGAAGCGGGTCGTCCTGTTTCAATAACAATAAAAGCGCTTGATAAATATGGAAACAGGATAAAGGGTTTCTTTTTTGCCGGGGACACAGGGCTTCCGTCTTATATAAAAGAGGATATGTCGTCAGGAATATGGATGGAAACAGTAGTCTTTGAGAAGGCAGTCGCAGAGACCTGTGTTGTTATAACCGACGGCATGGGTCATATCGGTAAATCAAATACATTTTCAGTTGAGCCATCATCCCCTGCAGGCATCAAAATTCTTGAGTATGAGCCGGTTGTTATAGAAAATCAGGAATTTCAGGTTGGATTTGTTGTGGTTGATAGGTACGGAAATCCTGTTTCCGGGCTTGAATCACTGTTGAGTGTTGATGGACTGGCTGAAAATAAAATTACCGGAATTGGCGAACAATATATGTTGACAGCAAAACTGCGGCAGACAGGCAAGAATAATATCAGGATACACCTGAAAAAGAATGAAAACGAGGTACTGAAGTCAGAGTTAGTGATGGATGTCTTGCCGCAAAAGCCAGTCCTTAAAAAGGAACAGAAATGAAGATAGTTATCATAAGTGATACTCATGGTTCACTTTCTGCATGGGAAAAAGTGAAGGTATATGTTGGCTCTGATACCACCTGTATTATTCATGCTGGAGACCTGTACTACTTTGGTCCGAGGAATCCTTTGCCTGAATGTTATTCTCCGGGTACACTTGCCAATCAATTCAATTCACTTGTAATACCTTTAATCTGCGCAAAGGGTAATTGTGATTCTGATGTTGACCAGATTGTGAGTAATTTTCCATTATGTGAGCCGTTTGCTTTTAGTATCTATGAAGGACTGAGAATTTTTATAACACACGGCCACAAATTTAATAAAGAGCAGTTGATTACTCTTTCAAAACTCTGGGCTATTGACCTGTGTATAACAGGACATACCCATACGGCAAGCCTTGAAAAAATTGGAAAAACCATATTTCTTAATCCGGGCAGCTGTGCTCTTCCTAAGAATTTTCCAGGAATTGGACTGCTTTCTGACAGATGCGTAGAACTCTACAACCTAAATGACAATTCATTAGTTAATAGGATAACCTTGTCTGAATAAAATCTGGTCATCAATGATACTGTAATGGATAAGAATAACTACATAGGTTTTATCTGTGTTGGAAATGAACTTTTCTATAGTGTAGCCAACACAAATGTTCACATTGCAAGCAGAATATGTGAACTGGATGGGTTTGAAATCAATTTCAACATTATTGTGCCTGATGATATGGATAAAATAATTAGTGCAGTGGATTTCTGTATGAAAAATAGTGATATACTCATAATTTCCGGTGGGCTCGGGCCCACATTTGATGATATTACAAGAGAAGCAATTTCCAGATATACAGGGAGAAAACTTGTTTTTTCGGATGATGTCTGGAAAGAAATTCAGCAGAGGTTCAAAGAAAGGAAGATAGTGAATATTCCAGAAAAAAATAAGAAACAGGCAATGGTTATAGATGGTACATCTGTGATTTCTAATACTATTGGCACTGCACCGGGTATGATGATACAGCATAACAACAGATTGATATTTCTTCTTCCTGGTCCACCGTGGGAATTTGAAGAAATGCTGAGGAACAGCGTTATGCCTATGTTGAGAAAAAGTATTTATCATGCAGGAGGTCTGTTTGTGCGAAAAGGTTTTAACATTGCCGGCGAACCAGAAGCAGTGGTTGAAGAAAAAACAGACAAAATAAGGGATGAGGTAAAAAACTTGGGTGGTGAATGGACGATTCTTGCAAAGCCATACCTTATAGAACTGTGGTTGAAAATACCATCTTCTAAAAAGAAAGTTTTTGATCGTGTTGAAGGTGCTCTCAAAGAAATTTTTCAAGACTCCTTTATCGGGAATTATTCTATTCCAGAAAAACTTGCCGGTATTCTTGAAGAAAAGAAGATGGTATGTTGTTTTGCTGAATCGTGTACAGGCGGGCTTGCAGGACATTTAATGACAGAGATACCTGGAATTTCTCAAAGATTCAATGGTTCAATTGTTGCATACTCAAACAGGGTGAAGAGAAAAATCCTGAAAGTACCAAGAAGCATATTGAGAAAATATGGTGCGGTGAGCGAGCAAACCGCGGTTGCAATGGCGAAGGGTGCTAGAAAATATGGAAAGGCAGATGTTTCTCTTGCAATTACAGGTATTGCAGGTCCAACAGGTGGCAGTATTGAAAAGCCGGTTGGTCTTGTCTGCATGGCGGTTGCTCTTTCAAACAGGCATATTGAAACGAAAAGTTTTTATTTTTCGGGTTCCAGGTCAACAATAAAGATTCGTGCAGCCCTTGCTGGAATTGATTTTATGCGCCGCGTGATAATCCAAAACGTGGCTTGATACCATGAAAAGAACAATCATAGTTATATTAACGGTGGCGATTTTTTTTGGAGTAATCAGATTTGCGTCGTTTCGTGCAAGTCTCTACGGGGATATACAGCCAGCAGGTACCCTCGTTGAGATACCAAAGAATATCACAGGGAAAGAGATCGCCATTATACTGCGGGAAAAGGGTATTATCAAAAATACCCGTTGGTTTCTTCGGGTTTTAAGGAAAGAGCATGTTGATGGAAAACTTCGCGCAGGTATTTATGAGTTCAGGGGAAGGCCTTATCTTTATGATGTTATTGAAAAACTGAAAAAGGGAGATATTGCGTACTTAAAACTTGTTTTTCCTGAAGGAATAACTTGTCATGAAATAGGAATAATTCTTGAACAGGAAGGAATTTGCAGCAGCGATGAGTTTGATGAGTTTGCGAAAAATGAAGGACTTGAAGGTTATCTATTCCCTGATACTTACAATTTTCCGCTGAAGGTTTCAAAAGAAGCAGTGGCAAAAAAAATGATAGAAAGATTCTGGCAGGTTTTCCAGCAGATTAACCCCGACGCATCAAAACTGAAAAAACACCAGCTTAATAAGATTGTAATTGTTGCTTCAATCGTTGAGAAGGAGGCAGAGATAAATTCTGAAAGGCCAACCATAGCAGGAATTTTTTACAATCGGTTGAATCGCGGAATGCCGTTGCAGAGCTGTTCTACGATAAAATATGTCATAGGAAACAAGAAGAATCTTACAATGAGCGACCTCAAAACAAAAACACCTTACAATACTTATATTCACAGGGGACTTCCTCCTGGTGCTATTTGCAATCCAGGAAAGGAATCTTTGAAGGCAGCAGTTTATCCTGCAAAGACACCGTATCTCTTTTTTGTATCAAAGGGAGATGGTACGCATTATTTCTCAAAAACCTATTCAGAACATCTTAGTGCCAAAAATTTCTATCTGAGCAGCAACGTTGAATCTGAAACAGAAAAACAGGACTGATGTGCCTATTTTGTTGGACAAACATTGATGACATAGGGCTGCGGTTCAATACCTGCTGAAATCATATAATCTGTTAAAATGGCAACCATTGCACCATTGTCAATGCACATCTGCGGATCTGGAATTGCGGCGTGGATCTTTTTTTTTGAAAGATGCTGGGTGATTCTATTTCTCAGGTAATCATTCCTTATCACGCCTCCTCCGAACAGCATGGTTCTGACATCGTATATTTCAAGGGCATCATCTATCTTTTTTATTATTGAATCAACAATCGCCTTTTGAAATCCGGCTGCTATATCCGGCAGGTTTTTGAGTCCGTGTTTGGAAATGTAGTAATAAACGGCTGTCTTGATTCCGCTGAAACTGAAATCAAGAGAATTTCTGATATATGCGCGCGGGAATCTGATTTTTTTTTCATTGCCTTTTTGTGCAATTTTTTCTACATGTGCTCCGCCAGGGAAAGGAAGATTCATCATTCTGCCAACCTTGTCAAATACCTCCCCGCATGCATCATCTCTTGTTTTTCCGAGGGATACAAGCTCGGTGTGATTCTTAATCAGAAACAAACTCGTATGACCGCCTGATATGACAAGCCCGAGCGCAGGAAACTGGATTTCAGGGTCTGTATAGCATGCTGCAAGATGGGCGTGAAGATGATTTACATTATACACGGGCTTTTTCAGTGCATAACCGATACCCTCGGCAAAACTCACCCCTATCATTAGTGAACCTTTGAGTCCGGGTCTATTTACAACGCCGAATGCATCTATCTGCGATGAACTGATTCCTGCCTTTTTCAGGGACAGATTGAAAAGGCCAGATATCTTTTCAAGATGGGCGCGGCTGGCAAGTTCAGGAACCACGCCTCCGAATGAAGCATGGATTTTTTCCTGGCTTGCTATCAGATTGGCGAGGATTTTTCTGTCTCTGACAATACCTGCAGATGTTTCATCACAGGAGCTCTCTATACCGGCTATAATCATTTTACCTGGTTAGTTTTGTTACAGGTACAAACCTGTACCCTTCTTTCAGCATTTCCGGTAATTTTTCCTCAAGAATTTTTAACGTATTCGTCCTTGCGTGTCCAATGGCAACCGCCGTGCCTTTATTTCTTGCAATTTCGCCGGTCATAATCAGACCCTGAATGATTTTTTCGCGGTCAGGTGAGTTATCAAGAAAAACATCCCTTCTGGCTGTTTTTATTCCCATTTTTTTCGCTTCAGTATATCCAACAGATTTTTGTGTTGTTAAACTGTCTATGTACACAAGTTTTTTCTTTTTGATTTCTTCAAGTAACACTGCCATTTTTTCCTGATCTTTTGTAAATTTGGAACCCATGTGATTATTGACACCAACGATGTAAGAACCGAACCTTGCGAGATAATCATTGAATTTGTCTCTGATCTGTTCATCATCCATTTTCACCGTTAAAAAGCCATCTAACAGCAGTGTCTCACTGTTTGTCCTTTCTGGTTCAAGGGGAATATGGAGAATAAGCTCAACACCCGGTCTGCCTGACAGTTGCTTTGCTATTTTTAATCCAAATGGACTGTCTGGTAGTATTGCAAGAGTTAATGGAACAGGTATTCTCTTGATCTGAGAGACAATATCTGGATTCCATCCAACATCATCCAGTATGATTGCAATCTCCCCTGCCCCGGCTTTTTCTGGAATAACTTCAGGCAAAATCTTTTTCTTACCTGGAGTGATAAATTTGCGTTCAAGAGGTGTGGGTTTTTTCTCTGGATATGGTTTTTTCTTGATTTGTTCAACGAGAAAAAGAAAGGTCAAAAGTACCAGAAAAACCAGAAAAAGAATCAGTACACCTGAGCCGTATCTTCTGTTAAAGTTTTTCATTTAACTGTTGGTAAATATTCAATGCAAAATGCAAATTGTAAACTGCAAGATTAAAATTATTTTTCACTTTTCACTTTGCAATAAAATGTACTTTACTGAGTATTTACAACTGTTGCCTGCATCTGACTTGATAATTCTTCTACTGCCTTTTTTAACTGAACATCTTTTTCAAGAGAACCCATTTCAATATCTTCTGGTGCCTCAATTTTAATATCGGGCTCAATGCCTTTACCATCAATCTTAGTGCCGGAAGGTGTATAATAATAGGCAATCGTCAGTTTCATGGATGTTCCATCTTCATCAAGTTTTATCAGATTCTGGACAGAGCCCTTACCGAAGGTCTTCGTTCCGATAACCTTGCAGGTGCTGATATTGTCTCTGAGTGCACCTGTAACGATTTCTGATGCGCTTGCACTTCCGTTGTTGACAAGCAGAACAACTGGTTTGTTCCATAATGGAGGTTTCTGAGAATAATAAGTTCTTTTTTCTTCTGGTTTTCTGCCCTGAATTGAAACGATAATCTTTTTCTCAGGCAGGAACATTTGACTCACCTCTATGGCTGAGCTCAAAAGTCCCCCTGGATTATTCCTGAGATCAAGAATTAATGCCTGTACCTGTTGATTGATTAATTCTTTTATAACTGCCTCAAGATCCGTGCTTGTTCTTTCCTGAAAATTAGTTATTCTCACGTATCCGATGTTTCCAGGCAGAATTGAGCTTTTAATTGATTTCACCTTTATGACATCTCTGACAAGGGTTATCTTGATAATCTTTGTGGTGTGTTCCCGCAGAACACTGATGGTTACAGATGTTCCTTTCTTGCCTCTGAGTTTTTGCGCTGCTTCCCATGTATTCATTCCTTTTGTTGATTTTCCATCTATTTCTATTATTCTGTCTCCTGGCTTAACTCCTGCATTCCATGCAGGGGTATCCTGTATAGGGCTTACAACAGTTATTATTCCGTCCTTCAATGTTATTTCCATTCCGACACCTTCAAATTCTCCAGATGTTTCAATCTGTAGTTCCTTTGATGCTTCTGGTTCAAGGAAGGCGCTGTAAGGGTCAAGAGAAGATAGCATGCCTTTCAGTGCGCCATATATGAGTTTTTTATCATTAACAGGTGTCACATATTCTTTTTTTACTATGTTTACGACATTTACAAAACGTTCAAGTTCGCGATAAAACTCTTCCTCATTTTTTCTTGCTTGAGATACTTCAAGGTTAAACCCGAGAAGGAAACTCAATAGAAAAAAACCAGCAACCCATATCACAATTTTCTTTTTCATTTTTCTGGCTCCTTATGCCCTGTTAATCTAATTTCTTTTGCAATATTTGTCTTACGACAGCAGGATTTGCTTTGCTGCCTGATTTTTTCATTACCTGCCCCACAAGAAATCCAAGCGCCTGGGTCTTGCCTGATTTATAATCGCCGACCGCCTGCGGGTTTTCATCCAAAACCTCATCTATCATCGTTTCTATTTGCTCTGTATTGCTTATCTGGATGAGATTTTTCTCTCTAACAAGAGCCTCCGGGTCTGTGCCTGTGGCAAATACCTCGCGAAGAATCTTTTTTCCCGTGGTTGCACTCACTATATTATTATCCACCATTTCAACAATTTTTGCCAGTGATTGTGGGCTGACCTTACATTTGTCTATTCTGCATTTTGCTTCCTTCAAAAGTCCAAGAATTTCTGTCTGTATCCAGTTTGCAACCTGTTTTGGTTTTGCATAAAAGGAAATGGCTTGCTCAAAGTAATCCGCAATTGTTTTTTCAGAGCTCAGTACAGCAGAGTCATAAGGGGATAGGCCGTATTCACTTTGAAATCGTTTTTCCTTTAATTGCGGCAATTCCCCAATTTCTGATTTTACCCTGTTGATCGTATCTATATCTATTCTGAACGGCAGAAGGTCCGGTTCCGGGAAATATCTGTAATCATGCGCCTCTTCTTTTGTTCTCATTGGTTCAGTAATCTGGAGTGTTTCATTCCAGAGCCGTGTCTCTTGAAAAATTTCTTTCTTTTTTTCCAGTAAACTGGTTAGCCGCTGCTGTTCATAGGTAAGCGCACGTCTCACTGAACGGAAGGAATTCATGTTTTTTACCTCCACCTTTGTCCCAAGTTTTGTGTCTGACTTTAGTTTGACGGAGATATTTGCATCGCATCTTAAGGATCCCTCTTCCATATTGCAATCACTCACTTCAATATATGAGATGAGTCGTTTGAGTTCCTGAAGAAACTGTTCAGCTTCATCAGGTCCTGTGATTTCGGGTTTTGTTACAATCTCCATAAGGGGAATACCTGACCTGTTAAAGTCAATACCCGACCATGTGCCAGTTCTTTCGTCGTGTATCAGTTTACCTGTATCTTCTTCCATGTGGACACGAAGTATGCCAATGTTTTTTGTACCAATGCAGAGATAACCATCAACTCCGATTGGGTCTCCATACTGTGATATCTGAAAGTTTTTCGGCAGGTCTGGATAAAAATATGATTTTCTCACAAAAATACATTCTTTGTTTATCCTGCAGTTCAGTGCAATTGATGTGCGCAATCCGAGTTCTATTGCTTTTTCATTTACAACAGGAAGTGCGCCGGGAAGTCCAAGGCAAACAGGACACACCTGAGTGTTCGGTTGCCTGCCAAATTCCGTGGAACACCAACAAAACATTTTGGAATTCGTCAAAAGCTCAACATGGACCTCAAGTCCAATAATGGTCTGAAACTCTTTCATCTTAAATTCGGAAGGCAGTTGCTGAAAGGTTTGCCTGCAGTTTTTCTCCAGGACCGAGTGTAATCTGATACCCGTTTCTGACTGCCTCTGAAAGTATTGCTCTTCCAGAAAACGGTTCAAGTGCTATATTATAAGTTCTTCCGTACCACGGGTATCCAAAACTTCCGCGTGCAACCCTCCAGTACCACAGATACTTGAATATATGTCGCGGAAATTCAAACCTGAAACCAAGTGAAATTTTTTGATTCACTATTTCATATTTATCTTCTTTGAGTTCTGATAGGAAGATTACATCAGACACCTTTGCATTCGGTGAAGGAACCCTGCTTAAGTCAACTGATTTACCATCAATTCCTTCAACTTCTGGCCAGGTACCGGTGCCCTGCTTCAAATTTGTTGTTGAAATTCCATCGCCAGGGAAAACTTCTACCTTTGCACTCTTAATATTAATTCTGCAGCTTTCGTCAAGGAATGGTTCGCCAAATGCAGGATGATGTCCCCACAGGAAATCCATTTCTTCTCCACCCTCATTTATCACACATTCTTCAATTTCCACGGTTGCAGAGTTTGTCCTGAGAACCAGTGCTTTTTCAAGATAAAATGGAGTTCTGAGGGTTCTTACCCAGAATTTTATCTTCAGAATATCTTTTGATGAATCTATCACCTGGTATTCCCACGGAAGAGTTGCGACCTCACCGTGGAGTCCTATATCAGCTCCTTTATATTCGCAAGGTCTTCCGGCATTCGGAAAACACTCCTGCCATCCGCCGGGATAATAGTCAATAAATTTACCAAGTTTTCCATGAATTGTTTCAGGGAAACCTTGAGGATACAACGGAAACGGACTTCTCCACATAAAATCAACATCAAGCGGTTTGTAAATAAATTCAACAATATCCGTACCTTTATCAACAAGGATGCAAATTCTGATTATTTCGTTTTCCATAAACAGAATTCTTCCAAGTTTCCAGTCATAACATGCCCACCTGCATCCTGACTTATTTGAAAACATCAGTTTTTCCTGTCAGTTGATTCCAGAACATCTCCGTTGATTAAGGTCCTTGCACAGATAAGATGATTTTGATAATATCGGTCATTCAGATCTGCGACAACAACCTTTCCAAACTCACGGCTTGCGTGAACAAACTTGTTATCCCCTATATAAATTCCAACATGATTGATGTGTCCCTTGTTTCCAAAGAAGAGCAGGTCCCCAGGTTTTATTGCACTGAGAGGTATGATTTCACCTTCCTTCGCCTGTTCTCTTGATGTTCTCGGAATAGATATCCCTACTGCTTCATATGATTTCTTAACAAGTCCTGAACAGTCAATTCCCTTCTGTGATAGTCCGCCGTACCTGTAAGGAGTGTTTATGAAATTAATTGCGTGTTCTATAACCTTCAATGCAAGGAATTTTTGGGTATCATATTTTTCTTCAGTGGAAATAGAGGTTTCAAATCCAGCATCTTCAACGTTGTTAGCGACCTCCGGGATTACGAGTGTCTGACCTATTTTTATTCTCCCATCAAAAAGAAGGTTTGATTCTTTCAGGGCAGCAACACTTATACCGAATCTCGCGGCGATTGACTCAAGCGTGTCTCCCAGTTTTACCCTGTAATAGATTTTTGGTGTCACGGGTGCTATCGGCGTCGGATTTATAACTGGTGGAGAAACCTCCTTTACAATTCTTGCAACTATAATTGTTTTGCCTGGATGTATTGTGTTTGATTTTAAATTATTCAGTCGTTTAATGGTTGTAACAGTAGCTCCATATTTGCGTGCAATCTTGCTAAGGCTATCGCCCTTTTTAATTGTGTGGTATCTGTTTATATAGATTGTTCTTGCGGGCTGCACTATCTGATGGTCCTGGTTCTTCTTTTCATCAATGCTACCCGCTGATGCAATAACCTGCTGGGTTTCTACTATTACTGGCGTCTCATTCACCCTCAGGACAAGTTTCTGTCCGATTGCAAGTTTTGAGTTCTTGAGATTATTGATTTTCTTCAGTTCATTAATCGGAACACCGGTTTTCCTGCTGATACCGGAAAGTGTATCACCCCGTTTTACCACGTATGTATCAGCCGGAGCAGTTGCAATCGCGGTTTGTGCCTTTTTTGTTGCAACAGTTTTTTGTTTCCCGGGAACAGTTCTTATCCTTTGACCTGGATACAGGGTATTGGTTGAAAGATTGTTGTAATCCTTCAGTTTTTCAACTGAAACACCTGTTTTTCTGCTGATTTCAAAGAGTGTATCACCCTTCTTCACAGTGTAGTAGGATGTGTTTTCATCTTTTTTCTGGTATTTGTTTACAATCAGACGCTGACCAGTAAAAATCCTGGTTGATTTCATATTATTCCAGTTTTTCAGTTCCTCAACGCTCGTCTTGTATTTGGCTGCCAGAGACAATAATGTTTCACCTTTTTTCACAGTATGGTACTGGGTAATGTAAGTGCCATTTGCTACGATTGTAAAAAACAGGGTACAGAACAATGCGAAAAACAATGATTTCATTTGTCCCCCTTATCAAGAGGTTCAAACATTGTTGATATTTCCCTTTTCTTTTCTTCAAAATAGGTATCAATTTTTGCCTTGAGACCTTCCATCCCTTCAAGAACAGAAATTCTTTCAGCAAGTTTTTCCTGTTCTTCAATAATGATTGACAGTGCTTTTGCAAGAGGGTCAGGAAGTTGACCATGGTCAAGGTCAACTGCTTTGATTGGATGAACTCCTGCTACTCTGCCGGGAACTCCCACAACAGTGGAACCACGGGGTACGTCCTTCACCACCACTGAACCCGCGCCAATTTTTGCGCCTTCACCTATTTCTATAGCCCCCAGCACTATTGCTCCTGCTCCTATAACGACATTATCCTTTATTGTTGGATGTCTCTTTTTCTTTTCAAGGGATGTTCCACCAAGAACAACCCCCTGATATAATAACACATCATTTCCAATTTCGGAAGTTTCTCCTATGACAACTCCCATTCCGTGGTCAATAAAAAATCTTCTACCGATTTTTGCGCCAGGATGGATTTCAATACCGGTCAGAAATCTGCTAATGTGGGAAAGAAATCTAGCAAACGTACGTGCTCCGTGAGTCCAGAAATAATGAGATATCCGGTGAAACCATATTGCGTGCAATCCCGGATAGCACAGCAGAATCTCAAGCAAATTCCGTGCCGCAGGATCTTTTCTGAATACTGTCTGAATATCTTCTTTTATTCGGGATATCATATATCAAGAATACCCGGGTTTTCAAATAACTGTTTCAGATGTTGAAGAAACTGTCCGCCGTATGCGCCGTCAATTACCCTGTGATCAAGGGAAAGAGTTACCCACATCGTACGTTTAACCACGATGTTATCATTAATGACAACCGGTTCTTTCCCTATGGAGCCAACTGCCATTATCGCAGTTCCAGGCGGATTTATGATTGCCTGAAAGTGAACCACATCAAACATTCCAAGGTTACTTATTACAAATCCGCAGTTTTCAGTATCTTCTTTTCTCAACTGATTGTTTCTTGCTTTTTCAGCAAGCCGGGCTCTTTCAGTAGATATTTCGTCAAGCGTCTTTGTTTGAAGATGCCGCAGCACAGGCACAACGAGTCCGTCTTTTGTGTTAACAGCAAGTCCTATATTCACTGATTCGGGATAGTAAATTGTATCATCTGAAAAAGTTGCATTCATTAATGGAAACCTTTGAATAATCCTGGCCGTGTAAAAGATTATAAAATCAGTATATGTAAATTCCTTTCCTTTTTTCCTGGCAATCTCTTTAAGATTGTCAATATTATCCATCAGGATTTTTGTAGAGAGGTAGTAGTGTGGTATATTCTGTTTACTGAGTTTCAATCTTTCAGCAATAATCTTTCTTATAGGTGAGAGTTTCTCATATTCTGGATGCTGCAGAACCTGTTCAATTTTCATCCGGGCAGCATATGCCTCAACATCCTTTTTCTCAATCCTTCCTGATTCGCCGCTTCCAGATATCTTTCCAATGTCTATTCCGAGATCCTCAGCCAGTTTTCTTGCTGCAGGACTTGCCTTTATCCTTTGTTTCTCTTCTGCAACCGGGACATCTCCCTGGGTTGTTGATGTTACAACATCCTGTGTCTTTTTTTCAAAAACTTTTGCTGTAACTTCTGGTATTTCCTCATCTTTTGTATCGGAAATATAGCCAATTATTGTTGTCACCTGAACAGGATTTTCCGATGCCGGAAAAAGAATTTTTCTTAAATACCCGTCATACTGTGATTCAATCTCAAAGTTTGTTTTGTCGCTCATTACCTCAAGAATAACCTCCCCTTTTTTAACTTTATCACCTTCTTTCTTCAGCCATTTATTGATGTAGCCCTCTTCCATTGTTTCGCCAAGCTTGGGCATTATGATTTCTCTTATCATTTCATTACCTCCCTTATTCCTTCAGCAATACTTTCCGGAGAAGGTATTGCAATCTTTTCAAGATTTGGTGCTTTTGGCATCGGAACATCCGCGCCTGCTATTCTCTTTACTGGAGCATCAAGGTAATCAAAACATTCTTCAACGACCGTCATTCCGATTTCTGCTCCGGCGCCTGAAGTTTTTGTATCTTCTTCAACAATCACAACCCTGTTAGTTTTCATTACTGATTTTTTTATCGTTTGTTTATCAAGTGGGAGAAGTGTTCTGATGTCTACCACTTCAACATCTATTCCTTCTTTAGCGAGAATTTCTGCTGCTTGAAGAGAAAACAGAACCATTCTGGAGTAAGTAAGAATCGTAACATCTTTACCCTGTCTTTTAATATCCGCGGTACCGATGGGAGTCAGATACTCTCCATCAGGGACCTCACCCTTTGTATTATAGAGCATCTTATGTTCAATAAAGACAATCGGGTTATCTTCGCGGATTGAACTTTTTAACAGCCCCTTTGCATCTGCAGGTGTTCCGGGCATCACAACCTTTATTCCGGGGATATGCATCAGCCACGCTTCAAGACTCTGTGAGTGATGGGCACCGAGTGTTCTTCCTGCTCCACCTTCTGTCCTTATTGTGAGTGGAACTGTACATTTCCCACCAAACATATATCTTATTTTTGCAACCTGGTTATTGAGCTGGTCCATGCACAATCCAATAAAGTCAATATACATAATCTCAACCACTGGTCTGTATCCTAAAAGTGCAGCACCGAGTCCTGTGCCAACTATCCCGGCTTCTGAAATGGGGGTATCAATCACGCGCTCGTGGCCATACTTGTTCAGAAGACCTGCAGTAACTCCGTATGCTCCGCCATATATCGCAATATCCTCCCCCATTAGAAACACCTTGCTGTCTCGCATCATTTCCTCATCAAGGGCTTCATTAAGTGCCTGACGATACGTAATCTCTCTCACCTTTTCTCCTTTCATACATAAAGATCCAAATAGAGTTCTTCAGGGTCCGGCAGTGGGCTTTTTATCGCAAACTCTGTTGCCTCTTCTATTGCTTTTGACACTGATGCCTCAATCTGCTTAATCTCATTTTCAGTCAGCCATTTTTTTTCTATGCATTTACGGGCAAAACCCGGTATCGGGTCTTTTTCCCTGTATAATTTCTCTTCTTCCTTCGTTCTGTAAACGCGCGGATCACTGCGGCTGTGTCCGTAGTAACGATAGGTGTTACAGATCAGCAGACAGGGTCCGTTCCCGTTTCGGACATATTCTATCCACTTTGTTGCTGCCTCCTTTACTGCGAGGACATCCATTCCATCCACAACATCAGCGGGCATATCATATGCACCGGCCCTTTTCTTAAAGTCCTTTACAGAACACGCGCGGTCTATGCAAACACTCATCGCGTAAAGATTATTTTCGCAAAGATACAGCACAGGAAGTTTCCACAATGAGGCCATATTCATACATTCATGTGTTATCCCATTGTTCAGAGCACCATCTCCAAAAAAACATACAACGATTTTTGAGCTCTTCTGCATTTTCAGTGCGAGTGCTGCGCCAGTTGCTATTCCGAGTCCGCCTGCAACTATCCCATTTGCTCCAAGATTCCCTTTGTTGAGATCTGCAAGATGAAGGGAACCTCCCTTCCCCTTGCAAACGCCAGTCTTTTTGCCGAGTATCTCTGCCATCAGCGCATTGAGGTCTCCATCTTTTGCAATCGCGTGGCCATGCCCCCTGTGTGTGCTTGTAATATAATCATCTGGCTTCAAACTTGATATCATTCCCACTGCGACTGCTTCCATTCCAGCATATAGATGGGAACCCCCTTCAGCAATATTCTTTGCCAGAAGTTCCATAATCTTATCTTCAAACTGCCTGATTTCCATCATCTGTCTGAGCAGTTTTGCTGCTTCATCTTTTGAAATATTGTACATTCCAGCCCCTTTTATGGATTAACTATGATCTTTACAACCTTTCTTTCTTCAACCTCTTTCAGACCCTCAACAATCTGTTCAAGAGGTATTTTTTTACTGATATAGTTTCTTATCTGAAATTTTCCCGCAGCAATAAAATCAAGCGCCATCCTGTTGTGAAGTGGAGTTGAACCGTGAGTTCCGGTTACAAAACTTTCACCATAGTGAAGAATGTTTGTATTTATCCTGGCAAATGGCGATTCTTTTGGAAGTCCTCCAAAAAAATTGACCGAGCCTCTTTTTGAGACAAGTTCAAGGGATTGCTCCTGGGCTTCAGGCACACCCACAGCCACAATAACCCTGTCAGCCATTCTTCCATCAGTTTGTTCTGCGACGAACTTCTTCAGGTCTGTTTGTTTTGTGTTGACCCTTATTGCACCGGTGAATCCTGCCATATCAAGCCGGTTTTGCACGACATCGGCAAGAATAACCTTTGAAGCGCCTATATTCTTTGCAAGTTCCGCATGTAGACACCCGATTGGGCCTGCTCCAAGAATCAACACTGTATCTCCCATTTCAACCCTGCTTAATTGCTGACCATTGATGACGCATGCAAGTGGTTCGGCAAGTGCGGCTTCATCAAAACTAAGGTTGTCGGGAACAAGATTAACACAGCCGTTTCTAACAGCAACCTCAGGCACAATCATATATTGTGCAAAACCCCCATCAAAGTGATAGCCGATTGCCTTGAGATTGTCGCACATTGACTGCCATCCCCGCCTGCAATAATAGCACTCACCACAGGGAATTGCAGGAGCCACTGCGACCTTATCACCTGGCTTGAATTTCTTCACGGCTGGCCCGGTTTCTTCAATAACACCGCTCAGTTCATGACCGGTGATTCTTGGAAATACAATGTGTTTATGACCGTGATGAAAAACCTTAATGTCAGTTCCGCATATTGCACACGATTTAACCCTGATGAGAATTTCTCCGGTGTCAGGGCGAGGTATATCTCTTTCAACAATCTTGAGATTTTCAACGTTTACAAGCAATGCCGCTTTCGCCATTTTCATCTCCTGACCATTTAATACTGCTTAAAACATAGCAGAAATTATAACACTTCCTTCAATATTTTCCAAAAACTCGTATAGTTTTCCTTGACTCTGACGAAAACAGGGTCGTTTTTACTGAGGCCTGATATGTTTTTCAGCACGCTGTCTATTCCGTTTGTTGAGAGGAGTGTCTGAAGTTTCTGGCTTTCTGGGTCTGATGCTTCATCATAATGAAGACAGAAACCGGCAAAAAGACATACATACTCAGGGGTTATCCCCTGTTTTTCGCATAATTCTGCAGCGCCGATTATTCTTTCCTTAGGACCCAGTTTCCTTATTGGTTCTCTGCCAACTCTTACGATTGTGTCACCGAGTCCCTTATTGGAAAATCTTTTTATCAGGTCCGTGTAGTATGCATCAATTCTTTCATTTTCAATCCTGTATTTCTTATGAATTGCCTGCTTGATTTCAAGATATGCCCTTTGAACAAGATTTTCTATTTTTCTATCTCTGACGGATTCCCAGATAAATTTGTAGTTTTTCCTATGTCCCGCATATGCAAAAGCAGCATGGGTAAAGTTATGTATGTAGAGTTTCATTGCCTCATATGGTTCTATGTTATCAACCATCAAAAATCCTTTTACATCAGGGATATTGCCCCTGAACATGTTTTTTGCGACCGGCATAATCCTGTATGGTTCAACAAGCACAATCAGCGGATATTGTTTTTTCAGTTCATCAGGAACTACTGGCACCATTCTGCTGAGTACTGTCTCTACCAGTCCGACCTTTTCATCCATTATATTCTTGAAATTTTGCGGAAGGTGTTGATTTATCATTTGTTTTACAATTCCTGACGCATCCTTCAGGTTTTCTCCGATGATTATGTTGAGAAAACCTGGTTTTTCCATTGAGAATTTTTTTTCAATGATTCTTGCAAGGACAGGAGCAATACCTTTAACATTGTTTGCGCCAACAGAGAAACTTATGAGGTCAATCTCTGAACACGCATCCACTATTGTCTGCTGGTCTTGCAGTGAAATACCAGAGATATTATTAATAGTTATTTTTTCCAGTTCATCGCCCACTATCCAGATCGGGTATTGAGATTTCTCATTTATTGTTTTTATGATTTCATCCACAATGTCAACGAAGATGATGTGATATCCGGACTCATGATAAAGTTGTCCGAAAAATCCCCTTCCAATGTTTCCTGCTCCAAAATGCATAACTTTTTTCATTAATCTTCCCTGTTGTCGTATGTATTTTAACACCTATATTCCTTGTCCAGCAACATTTTTTATGATAAACTTAATTTTTACAGGGGCAGTAGCTCAGATGGGAGAGCGCCAGAATCGCACTCTGGAGGCCGCCGGTTCAACTCCGGTCTGCTCCATACCCATTACTTTAAGGTGTGAGATGAAAGAGAAACTTGTACTTATTTCAAATGATGATGGAATTTTTGCTGAAGGATTGAATGTTCTGTGCAGAGAATTGCTCAGTTTGTTCAGTGTTGCAGTTGTTGCCCCGGAAGTTGAAAGAAGTAGTATTGGACATGCCATAACATTGAATATGCCTCTGAAGGTTAAGGAAGTAAATCTGCCTGCAGGGATAAAGGGATACAGTGTAAACGGTATGCCTGCTGACTGTATTAAGATAGCAGTTTACTGTCTTCTCGGGGAAAAACCGGATCTTGTAATTTCAGGGATTAATCTTGGTTCTAATCTTGGAATAGATGTCTTATATTCAGGGACTGTTTCGGCTGCTGCTGAAGCAGTGATACTGGGCATTCCTGCTTTTGCGATTTCTCTTGACTGCCTTGAAAATCCGGATTTTTCATTTGCTGCGGATTTCGCGAAAAAACTGGCATCTTTAATGCTGAAAAACAAAATTCCGGAGAATACTCTGTTAAATGTGAATGTACCATCTACTCATGGTGAAAAACCCAGGGGTGTAAAAGTTGTTCCCCTGAGCAGGGCGCGCTACAGGGAAAGATATGAGAAACGAATAAATCCAGGGAAAAAGGTTTATTACTGGCTTACAGGTGAGTTTATGGAAGAAATGGATACTGCTGAATCTGACACCCGGGCATTAAGAGAAGGATATATTGCTCTTACACCATTGAGCATTGACCTTACTGATTACAGGTGTATCAATTATTTTTCAGGATGGAATCTTAATGAATAAGGAGCCGTTATGTCAATTACATTAAAACCAAACAAGCGCAAGAGAAAAAAGGTTCATGGTTTCAGAAAAAGAATGAGTACGCACACTGGAAGAAAGATTTTCTCAAGAAGGAGAAAAAAGGGAAGAAAATCAGTATCCATATGAAGAAAAGCATTCTGGAGATTATAAGAAATGGAGAAAGGACAAGGGGTGAATACTTTGACCTGTACTACAGAAAAACACCAGACAGAACTCTTAGAATAGGATTTCAAATACACGGCTATTGTGGCAATTCAGTTATAAGAAACAAAGTGAAAAGAAAGATCAGAACCCTTATAAGGAAGCGTCTGAAAAGCGGAGATTATTTCATCAGAATAAAAACAGATCTGCGAAATCTTACAGAAAAGGATATTGAAAGAGAATGGAGCGAAACAGAGAAAAAGATATGTTTGTGAAAGTGATAGTGCTGATTGTTCGTTTTTATCAGAGTGTGTTTTCTCCAGTTTTGGGTAGAAACTGTAGATTTTATCCAAGCTGTTCAAATTATTTCATTGAGGCAGTGGAAAGGTTTGGACCGTTGCCCGGGAGCATTCTATTTCTAAAAAGAATAATAAGATGCCATCCATTTAACCAGGGTGGATATGACCCGCTGCCTGAGAGGACGAATAAATGAAAGAAGAAACAAGAATCATGATTGCATTTGCACTTGCTCTCACGGTTATCGTTCTTTTCAGTATTACATCAAGAAAGGAAAGACCTGTTCAGACTCAGGGAAAAAGAATTCAGACAGAAACTATAAGGCAGGTTCAAGCAGAAACCGACTATGCTGTATCCGACACTCAGGTTAAATTCGGAAATGAGTTGTTTGCTGGACATCTTGACCTTCTTGGCGGAAAAATTGTTTCTTTTTCTCTTTCCGGATACACCAGACCCGGAGAAGAAAGATTTACTTTTTTTGAAAATGGTATAACGCTCCTTGACTTTGTCAACGAAGAAACCAGACAGATTGAATATGTACTTGCCTCCATCCCATCAGAGAAACTGCTGGTTTTGCGGGCCGAAAGGAATGGAATCGGGATTGAAAAAAAGATAGAAATCGTTCCTTCAAGGTATACATGGAATACTGACATACTGATAAAAAATCTTTCAAAAGAAAAGGTCACAAGCCCTGAGATAAATCTGTTTCTCGGCTCTCTTGTTCTTGACCGCAGGCATCCGGAGGACTCTTCTGTTGAGTGTCTTATTACCAATGGCAGCAAACTGGATAAATTCAATATCTCAAGACAGATCAAGGAGAGGATTTCCGGTAATGTCTGCGTTGTCAGGACAAGATATCAGATGTACTATTTCAAAACAAATATACCGGTTGAATTCAACATTGAAAATAGGGCCTCAAAAATAAAATGGGGATTCAGGATTCCATCTTTTGAGATACTGCCGGGGGAAACAAAAAAATTTCCTCTAGTTTGTTATATCGGACCTTCTGACTATTTTGTGGCAAAAAATGAGATCAATGACATAAGAATATTCGGAACTGGCTTCTTTGTTTCAATGGGTAGAATAATTTTCTCTGTGCTCAATGCGATTCACAGGTTTATACCCAACTGGGGGTTTACAATTATCATTCTAACTGTTCTGATAAAGATAATATTCTTTCCTCTTACCAGAAACAGTTTAAGGTCAATGAAACAAATGCAAAGACTCAAGCCTTATCTCCAGGAAATTCAGAAAAAATACAAGAATAATCCCCAGATGATGCAGAAGGAAATGATGAACCTTTACAGGGAATTTAAAATAAATCCTTTTGGTGGATGTCTGCCCATGCTGATTCAAATCCCGATTTTTGTTGGGTTTTTTCTCGCGCTGCGGAGTTCTGTATTCTTGAGGGGCAGCAAATTCATTCTATGGATGAAAGACCTCTCCATGCCAGATACAGTTGCAACAATTGGTTCGTTTCATGTTAATGTGTTGCCTATTCTCATGTTTATCAGTTCATTTTTTCAGCAAAAGATGTCGCCGGCTGTTGAACAGTCGCAAAAATTTATGAACATAGTGCTCCCACTGATGATGCTGGTGTTGTTTTATAATTTTTCATCTGGACTGTTGCTTTACTGGGTAAGTATGAACATTATGGGAGTTTTTGAACAGTACTATATCTATAAGATTTCAAAAAAATAATTCAGTCGCTCAGTTTTTTTAGAAGAATTCTGGATGCCATCATTTCTGCTTCTTTTTTTGTTCTGCCTGTTCCTGTTGCAGAAATTTGTTGACCTGGAATTCTGGCGATGACCTGAAATGTTTTTTTATGCGGCGGACCGGATTCCTTTTCCACCCTGTATATAACATTTTTGTTAAACTTTCTCATTGATAGTGTTTTTATCAACCCCTTATAGTCCTCCAGAGGTTTTATCTTCTTTCTCAGAATGTATTTTTTGATAAACCTTCTTGCGTAACGGTATCCACCGTCAATGTATATGGCCCCAATTAACGCTTCAACTGCCTGATCCAGTCGGATGTCATCTGGACCTGAGTGTCTGAGTATTTTTTTGAGTCCAAGATTTTTTCCAAGGCGATGCAAATATTCCCTGTTCACATATGCGGACTTAAGATTGGTGAGAAAACTTTCGTCCCTGTCGGGATTCTGCCTAAAAATTTCTGACGCAACAGTAAAGTTAAGCACTGCATCTCCCAGGAATTCTAATCTTTCATATGATTGAATTTTTTTCTCATGAGCATAGGAAGAATGTGTCATAGCCACTTCAAGCAAACCTGTATCGCGGAATGTGTATCCTATTTGTTCTTCAAGTTTTTTTAATCTCTGCATAGACAAACCCCCGTAATAATCAAAAATATCATTGAGATGCCGATTTCACCGAGTGCCGTGTAAATTGTTCTCACATCATTGGTTTTCTGCATCCTGATATTCATAATACCATCAACAAAGAGTTCTTTTCCATTTTTTTGAAAAACATTGAATCTTCCTGAATTTGATACAATGCCTGTTAAACCCGTTGTTGATACCTGAATAACATATCTTCCTGTTTCGCACGCCCGAAAAATATTATGAGCAAAATGCTGATACGGACCAAAGGAATTTCCATACCATGAATCATTTGTGATAACAACAAAAAATTCAGATTGGTTTCTTGCAGATTCCGCTGTAATTTCGGGAAATATATTTTCAAAACAGATAAGTGCTGAAAAGTTTTTATCATTAATTTCAAATGTTTTGATGACAGAGCCAGGTTTTATTTCAGGCATTCCACCAGCAAATCTGAGATATATTTTTCTTATCAAGGATAGATGCCTTGCCGGAACATATTCGCCAAAAGGAACAAGGTGTGTCTTGTGATATCTGAAAATCTTGCCCTTATTGAAAAGACAGGCGCTGTTATAAATATTGCCATTTTCCTCGCTCATCGTTCCGACAAGAACCGGAAAGTCAAAGGATTTTCTTTTCAGATATTTAATTACGCTGCCATTCCAATCAATGATTGAGGGATAACTGCTTTCTGGCCACACCACAATTTCAGGATTCCATCTGATTGAATCAGTAAGTTTCCTGTATTTTTCAAATGATTCTTCCGGAGCCTGACCAAAATATCCTGTATTCCCCTGAATTGCTGCCACACTAACAAAATTTGTTTTTCCTCTGTATTCTGCAAAAATTGTTGAAACAGCATAAGAAACAATCATGATAATGAGAATTACAGGTATGCTAATGGTTCCCCTGCGGCGAAGAAACCTGTAAAATGAAATGTTGAATGCAACAATCAAACAGGATAACCCGGCAGAGCCGTAGATTGAAACAGTTCCTGCAATTGCTGGATTATTCCACTGTGAAAGTGAAAAAGGCAGCCATGGAAAACCAGTTAATACAAATCTTCTGAGAATCTCAAGAAAATACCAGAGGCATGCTGATACGGGAACGATTGTTTTTTCAGGCAGAGCAAAAACAAGAGAGAAAAATATCGCCCAGTTTATCGCCAGATAGAAAGCCAGAAGCAGGTAAAAAAATCCGGCCACAGAAAAAATCCAGTTCAGCAAAAACGCATGAAAAACAAAACCGGCAAGCAATCCCGTGAAAAAATTCCGGACAGTGTGTTTTTCTTCAAATAGAAATAAAAGGGGCACAAGCCCGAACCATCCGAGAATCCAGATTTTAAACGGTGGAAAACTGAAGCAAGGCAGAAGACCACAAGCAAGAACAAGAAAAATGAATGAGGACTTTCTTTTCAAACCAGAATCTTCTCCGAAAAGGTTTTAGCGAGTCCTGCAAGGGTATTTTCGTCTGGTACAAACTGCACATAATAGCCGGGCTGTGGAAGATCAAAACCAGCATTTTTGACTGATGTCTCAAACTTTTCAAATGATTGTTTTGCCCATCCGTATGAACCAAATGTCCAGGCTTTCCTGTTGTTGAATCTCAGTCCAGTAAGGTATGTCAGAAGTCCTGCCATACGAGGAAGAATCTGGCCATGCAGTATTGAGGACCCAAACAGCAATGTTTTTGTATCCGGTATTTCTGCCACAACATCAGAAATATCTCTCACTTCAAGATTAAACATTTTTACTGAATAATTTTTCTCAACTGCTTCCACAAAGCATCTTTCAGCCATTTTCTTTGTGGAACCCCACATTGTTTCATACACGATGACAATTCCTTCTCCTGGTTTATTTGCCGCCCAGGTTGAGTATTTTTCAATGATTCTTTCAATATCCTGTTTCCTTCTCCATATCATTCCATGTGATGGTGCGATTATTTCCACCGGCAGGTCCTTAAGCGCTGTGAGCACTTTTTGGACTGAATTTCCGTAGGGATTTACAATGTTGGCGTAGTATTTTTGCGCCTCTCTCAGAATGATTTCAATACCCACCTGGTCAACGAACAGTTTTGAATCAGCAAAGTGCTGTCCGAAGGCATCATTTGGGAACAGGATTTTTTTCTCCACAAGATACGTTGCCATTGATTCTGGCCAGTGAACCATTGGCATATGGAAAAACCTGAATGTGTGGTTTCCGATCTGTAGATGCTGTCCATTTTCAACTGTAATTACTTTTGGATAGTCAGTATGAAAATGTTTTTGAAGGTTATCCCTGCATTTTGGGGAACAGATGAGCACTGCATTTGATTTTGTCAAAATATGGTTGACAAGTCCGGAGTGGTCCTTTTCGGCGTGGTTGCATATGACATAATCTATTCTGTCAACAGGGAACACCCTTGAGATTTTGCCGAAAAACTCATCTGCACAATACTCTTTTACAGTGTCAATCAATATATTCTTTTCACCTGTGATCAGGTATGAATTGTATGTTGTTCCATAGGGTGTTGAATATCCATGAAATGTTTTCAGGTCCCAGTCAACGGCACCAACAGAAAAAACCCCGTTCAGTATTTCCATTTTAGTTCCTCCTCCTATGATAGAGGTTCAAATTCGTCCTTTCCCGCACCGCATTCTGGACATATCCATGATTCGGGCAGGTTCTCAAAATCAGTTCCAGCCGGGATGTTTTGAGTATCGTCTCCTTTTTCAGGGTCATACACATATCCACATACCTTGCAAACATATTTCATATTTCCTCCTGATAGCCGATAATCTTTTCTGTTTTCAATCCATCTGTAAAATTAGATTTTCTTATCTGTTTGGTTATTGTTTCAACCATTCCCGGTGGACCACAGACAAAAGCAGTTCTTTCAGTTGCATCTGGCAAAAGTTCAAATATTTTTTTGAGATCTATGAGACCGTAATAGAACCCTTCCTTTTTTTCCTCTGTAAAAATGAAAAGTTTCAGTTTGATTGATCCTGAATAATGATTCAGCTCATCGTAAAAGGGAATATCATCGCACGACCTGTTCCCGTAGAATAGCACAAAATCTTTCTTGCTGGATGTTAAAAAGGCATCATCAATCAAACCTAATATAGGCGTAATTCCCATACCACCCGCTATAAAAAGGATTTTGTTTTCCTCCTCCATCACAAATTTTCCGTAAGGGCCCTCAGCGATAATCCGATGACCGATTTCCAGAGATTTGAACCACGATGAAAATTCGCTCTCTGTTATTCTTTTTGTGAATTCAAGATAATTTCTTTTTGGTGAACAGGAAACAGAAAGATATCTGAATTCGTTATTTGAGTAAAGTTTGAAGAACTGTCCTGCTTTGAATTTTACATCTGAATTTTCAATTCTAATACTTATCACACGCTGTGTTCTGTTAATTTTTTCTATGACCTGGCCAGAGATTTTCATCCTGATGGCTCTTCAAAAAGTGTTATTGTTCCTGGTCAAAAATTCTTGACGCCACCTCAGAATCAATTCCTTTCAGTACCCTGCCTTCCTTGTATTTTTCCTTCCAGACAGGGTCCCACAGGTGGTGTATTGTTTTTGAATACTCGTCAAGGAATTGTGCGCTTTCAGTTATGATTGATTCTGCACCTGGATACGATGGTTTGGCACCTGTCTCAGAAACGACTTCCCTCAAAACCTGCGGATTGTCAATAATCATACACGGACACATTAAATTTTTTGAATATGGCTGACGTTTTTGAATCGCCTTGAAAAGGTCGCTCTGGAGTGCCTGTCTGATTGTTGTATTTTTAATATTGTCTTTTGTAAAATGTGTAAAAACACAGGGTTCAATGTCGCCGTGTGAATTAATGTGAAAGTAAACCCTTCCTCCTGCTATGCATCCACCGGCAAGATGCCCGTCATTCCAGAAATCAGCAAGTATTATTGCTCGTGTGTTTCTTATGTGTTCAAGTCGCTCGCGGGCCCATGCTCTTTGTTCTGGGGTTGCCATAAGGGTAGTATCCGGTTTTCTACCGATGGGAATATATTGAAAATACCAGCCAAACAAAGCACCCTGCTCTATCATAAAATCAATGAATTCATCACTGTAAATTACCTCTGCATTATGTTTTGTGCAGGTTGCAGAAAATCCAAAAAGCACTCCATTTTCTTTGAGATGCTTCCATGCATTGAGGATTTTCTCATAAACCCCGGGTCCTCTTCTTCTTTCTGTTTCTTCCTTGAAACCTTCAACGCTGATGGCAGGGGCCACATTACCTAAGTCGCGCAGTTTTTCTGCCATCTTTTCGTCAATGAGAGTCCCGTTTGTATAAACAAGGAAAAACATATCATTATGTTTCTTCCATAATTCCAGAAGGTCTTCCCTGTAAAAGGGTTCTCCACCGCTTATTGTCACAAAGTAAATACCAAGTTTCTTTGCTTCCGTGAAGATTTTGTCAATCTGTTTTGTTGTAATGACATCCTGCTTCGTATACTGGGCAGCATAACATCCAGTGCACTTAAGGTTGCATCTCATTGTTGGACTCAATACAAAGAAAAATGGAGGTCTCCATCCTTCTTTTTCCAGAATTTCCTGTCTTTTCTTTGTCCCGTCAAACATTGCATTTGAAAAGAGATTCATTATGAGTTTTTTCTTTGGAATCTGGGAAAGTTGCCCGTTAAGGCGCCTTATCACTTCAAGTGCAGGATGTTTTTGTCGTATTTTTTCTTCAATGACAAGAACCCTTTCTTTGAAGGCGGGATTCGCGGATACCTTTTCAGCAATGGACAGGATGCGAATCACATTTTGGTCTGAAAGGTGGGGTAGAATTTTCAATACACCAGAGAGAGCCTGTCTTGCACTGTACTTTTTTATATTATTACTTATACTTGCCATATCAACCCTCCACTTTTACTATCTGATTTTTTTCAGATAGTGAAACCACCTTCATTTTTGTTTTGTTTCTTTCCTGCTCTGTCGCAAGAGAGATGTTGAGAATGATCACCTGGTCTCCTATTTCAAAAAATCTTGCCGCGGGACCATTGAGGAATATCTCGCATTTCTTTTTGTTCTCCACTATGACGTATGTTGTTATCCTTGCGCCGTTGCTAAGGTTCAGAACATCCACAATGTCGCCTGCAACTATTCCGGCTGCTTCAAGTATTTCTGAAGAAATTGTAATGCTGCCGTCATAATAGAGATTCTTGCCTGTTACCTTTCCTCCTTTAATCTTTGCTCTGCAAACAGGGTAAAGCATTTTAGTCCCATATTATGTTATCTATCAATCTAACCTTATCCACCTTTATGGCGCCGATAATACCGGTATTTTTCCTGATGTTTTTGATTATCTCAAAATTTTCAAGTTCCACTGCTTCCAGATATTGCAGTTCAACCTGTTCTGATTTAATGATTTCTCTGCCCCTGGATATAAGAACTTCTGCATCTATAATCTTATTGTATTCTACCATCTGTCTTATTTCCTGTAAAGCCCGTGATAACACAAGTGCTCGGCGTCTCTGGTCTTCAGAGAGATACACGTTTCTTGAACTTGCCGCAAGTCCGTCTGGTTCTCTGACTGTTTGTACTCCAATGACCGAGATATCAAAATCAAGGTCTTTAACCATTCTCCTTATAACCACAAGTTGTTGCGCATCTTTCCAGCCGAAATATGCTCTGTGTGGCTGCACAATATTAAACAATTTTGCCACGATGGTGCACACTCCGGTAAAATGGCCTGGTCTTATTGCACCCTCAAATTTTCCGGAGAGATTTGGAACAGAAACAACCGTAAGATGCCCTGCTGGATACATCTCATCATCAGAAGGTAAGAAAACAGCATCAACCTTTGCTTTTTCCAGGATTGAAATGTCTCTTTCAATATCCCTTGGATATCTCTGGAAATCTTCTGAAGGACCGAACTGGAGTGGATTTACAAAGATTGAGACCACTGTGAAGCATCCGTCCTCCATTGAATTCTGGATCAGTGCCAGATGCCCTTTGTGAAGATATCCCATTGTTGGCACAAACCCGATTCTCCTTTTAGATTCTTTTGCTTTTTTCACGACTGCACGAATTTCTCTTTTTGTTTTTAATATTTCCATCCCTGTACTCCTTCAGCATTTGACTTACAGTTTTCTTTGTTTCAGGATGCACGAATCCGCTCGCTATTTCTGAAAGGCCATCAAGAACAAAACTTCTCTCCGCGATTTTCGGATGAGGAATTCTCAGAAATTTATTCTTGATGATCTTTTTACCAAAAAAAAGTATATCAAGGTCAATGGTTCTTGCAGTGTTCTTTTTATGATTTCCTGGCCTGCCGAGTTGATTTTCAATTGATTGAAGAAATCTGAGCAGTTCAATCGGTGTCAGTGATGTCCTTCCGTGAAGAACGCCATTTAGGAACCATCCTCCCTGAACGTTTTCCTGTGGTTTGGTTCTATAAAGTCTGGAAACATTTAGGATCTGAATACACTCGGACATTTTTTCAATGGCTTTTTTTATGTTTTCCTTTCTGTTCCCGAGATTGCTGCCGAGTCCGACAAAAATGTTATTCATCAGAAAACAGAAATTTTGCAGGAATACTTTTCGGTTTCAATATTCTTTGAAGAAATCCCTTGTTCCTGCCGGGATGCAATAAATACACTATCCTGCTGTTATTACAGAAACCACTGTTAAATTCCATCACAATCTTATTAGAATTTTTTTTGATTAATGGAATCAGTTCACTGTCAATTGATTCCCATTTTTTGATCAAACACACAGTGTCTTCTGGCTGGAGTTCAATATCTGTCCAGAAAAATGCATTGTCCACAGGGTTTTCTGGAAGACCTTCCCTGATTTCAAATCCGAGATACCTTGCAAAATCGGAAATCGTGGAAACAGCAGGCCAGAATATTGTTGGTCTCTTGATTTTTTCAGCAAGTGGTTCAATCCTTTCAACACGTCTGTTCTGACTGTGAAACCACAGAAAATTCGCAGGATTTTCACCCAGGTCAAGACGCACCCTGTTTACTGGATGGTCCTTAAGAATTCGCCATGAATTTGAGACGATTCTGACAAGGGTTCTGAATGTTCTTTCTCCAGGAAGGTAGTTAGTATAATCAAGGCCAATCATCTGAAAGGGGAATCTCCATTCAAAGGCAGGATATCTGCCAGGAAACCATGCAAGAATCTGGCCTTTTCCGACGACAGCAAACTCGAAATAATCAAAACTCCTCAGTATTTCTTCTGCAAGGAGTCTGGTTTCTTCCTCTGAGATGTTTGCATTTTCCACGACAATGGTCTCATCCACTGTCATGAAGTCAGCAAGAAAATAAGAGTATTCATCACTGATTTCAATACCATTTGCCGATGCCTTTATGACGCTCAATCCAGGGAATTTTTTCATCGGATACTGGAAAAGTTTGAAATAATGGGTTTCGGCAATACCGTCGGTACTGAATTTAGTCCAGAAGCCATTTTCCTGCAGATGTCGGAAATTACTGACGTTGCACTTTTCAATGGGCTGGCCGAAAAGAGTATGTTTCAGGAAAAGAGAATAACCATTTTTAAGTGATAGAAATGAGCCCGTCATGTTAATTGTTGAAAAAGAGTATGGATATTTCTGAGATACCAATCAGTGTCAAAGCACGACTTAATTTCGTCCTCGGAGAGATACTTTTTCACTTCGTTGTCGTAAGTCAGAAGTTTCATCAGGTGTATTTTTTCTTTCCTGCTTCTTGCAGCATTTCTCTGGACAATTTCGTAGGCATCTTTTCTTGAAAGTCCCTTATCGCACAGTGTCAGAAGAACTTTCTGGGAAAATACAAGCCCGAGCGTAAGATTGATGTTTTCGTTCAATCTATCCTGAAATACTTCCATTCCTTCAACTATTCCGGTGATAAGATTTATCATATAGTCAAGAAGTATCGTACTTTCAGGGAAAATTATTCTTTCTGCAGAGGAATGGCTGATATCCCTTTCATGCCACATTGCAACATTTTCCATGCTGACTGCAACGTTTTTTCTTATTATCCTTGCAAGCCCGCAGATCCTTTCACAAAGAATCGGGTTTCTCTTGTGAGGCATTGCTGAAGAACCTTTCTGTCCCTTTCCAAACGGTTCTGCAACCTCATTTATCTCTGTTTGCTGGAGCAGTCTTATTTGCAGTGCAATCCTTTCAAGGCTGGAAGCAATCACTCCGAGCGTTGACATATAGCAGGCATATCTATCTCTCGGAATAATCTGGGTAGAGAACACCTCTGGTTTCAAGCCGAGTTTTTTGCATACAATTTTTTCAACCTCAGGGGATATGTTTGAATATGTTCCGACAGCACCTGAAATTTTTCCCACGCTAATTTCTGAAAGTGCGGTTTTCAACCTTTCAATATCTCTTTTTACCTCGCAATACCAGCCGGCAATTTTGAAACCAAAGGTAATCGGTTCTGCGTGAACTCCGTGTGTCCTTCCAATCTGCGGGGTATCCCTGTATTCAATTGCCTTCTTTTTAAGGGTTTCAGAAAACCTCACAAGGTCGTCAATCAAAAGATTGGTTGCCCTGATTAAAAGAAGATTTGTTGCAGTATCTATGAGGTCTGATGAAGTCAATCCATAATGAAAATACCTGCTTGCATTACCGATTGTTTCACCGATTTGTTCAACAAAGGCAATAACATCATGATTTGTTATTTTTTCAATTTCTTCAATTCTTGCTACATTGACTTTTGCGTTTCTGCGGATACTTTCAACCGTATCCTCTGGAACAATCTTGAGCTCTGCGTATGCTTCAAGCACAGCGATTTCCACCTCAAGGTATGTTGAAAACTTTGTTTCATCCGACCATATCTGCCTCATCTCTTTTCTTGTATATCTTGGAATCATGCCTATATTCTATTTTACAGTCGGCAGTAAGTCAATTCAGGAATGTGGAATGGTATTCCTTATGTTTGATTTTGAAATGCTTGTGCTTTTGCGATATCTGCACGATGGAATATAGGCAACCCTGACCGCATGTGATAAAATTATTTTTTATGGTAAATCCTTACTGGACCCCGTTATGGGTAGGCACAAAGTTAATACTTATCAACGGCACAGAGGCACAAAGATTAACTACCAGGCACAGAG
>DYKA01000177.1 GCA_020722805.1 Vermiphilus sp. | reverse complement strand
TTATCGGGTTATCAAGGGTGAAACCCTTGATGTTCTTGTGCCTGTAAATATGAACTGTCCCTAACCGGTAAAAATTTGTCTGATAAGTGCTTGTTGTTCCATTTGTTGCTGATTTCTTACGAAAGAAAGGTATTGTTTCTTGAAGACAATGCTTCCAACAATAACCATGAGCCCTCCGACAAGCACTGTATTCTGTATACCGATTGTTTTTCCAAACAGACCTGCAAGATATGAGCCAGCCGGTTGAGTGCCCATAAAGGCAAGGGTGTGAAAACTCATAACTCTGCCACGTTTTTCATCAGGAACAAGGGTCTGAAGTATGATGTTTGCAGTAACAATCTGCAGCACTATACACATTCCAATTATTATAAGGAGCACAAACCCAATCCAGAAATTTTTGCAGTAGGAAAACATGATAAGCCCTGCCCCAAAACAAATGCCTGCCAGATGTATGATCCTGCCAAGGCCTGTATGTATGTGCATGGAAGCAAGATAAATTGCTCCGATGATTGCACCTATGCCTCCACTGCCAACAAGAAAACCAAGTGTCCTTGCATTACCATGAAAAATATCTTTTGCGAAAACAGGCATCAATACGCCATAGAACATCCCGAATATACTGAAATACGCGACATATAAGATTACTATTCGGACAGGAACAAAACCTTTAACATATCTGAAACCCTCCTGCAGTTTTTTTGAAACATTCACAGATTCTGTATTAAGATTGCCAATAACCTTTTGTGGGTTCTCCATCATTAAAAGTGCTATAATCACTCCGATATAGCTTATTGCATTTATGAGGAAACAGATTCCTTCACCAACAGCCGCAACAAGAATACCTGCTAAAGACGGACCGATCAATCTTGCGCCATTGACAAGAAAGGAATTAAGAGCAATGGCATTCGGCAGGTCTTCCTTTTTTTCAACGATATTGACAACAAATGCCTGTCTTGCGGGGATATCAAAAGCATTGATTGTGCCAAGTATGAATGAAAGAAAAAGCACATGGTTGACTCTGACTGTACCTGTAATGGTCAGTACTGCCAGTAAAAATGCCTAAACCATTGCAAAAGATTGAGTGATAAGGAGGAGTCTGAACCTATTCATTCTATCTGCAATATATCCTCCAAAAATTGAAAACAACATTACAGGTAATGTCCCAAGTGCTCCTGTAATACCAAGGATATACGATGAATTGCTTAACCTGTAAACGAGCCATCCTACAGTTGTTGCCTGCATCCATGTACCGACCAGAGAAATTCCATTACCGAAGAAAAAAAGTCTATAATTTCGGTTTCTTAAGGCACGGACAGTTGTTATGAAAGTA
>DYKA01000076.1 GCA_020722805.1 Vermiphilus sp. | reverse complement strand
TGAATTTTTTATTTCAAAAAGAAATTTTCAACCTTTTTGAATGCATTAATAATATCCTCTGCCTCCTTGTTCCCATAGCCCTCATGGATATAAAGAGTCATATGGTTTTCAAGTGCTTTTTCTGCAACAGGGCAGCAATGCTCATACTCAATTTTTCTTGCATATGGCAGGGACCATGGAAATTTTGATGTACCAAAAGTATTTTTTTCTTTAAACCATTTTTGTTGATAGATTGGAATTATGTACTTTTTGCCCACAGGGATACCTTCTGCCTGTAATGCTTGTGCAAGGATTTGATTTTCTGCCTTGAGTTTATCTTTTTGAACATGGACAAATAAAAACCATGGGTCTGGTTCTGAATCTGGAATTGCTTCCACAATTCTGAATGCAACAAGCTCCTGCTTGAACCCCTCCATAATTTGCTTGTAGATTTTTCTTCTTTTTTCCGCAATCTTTTTGTTTTTCTTCAGCTGCTGTCTTCCAATTGCTGCTTCAAGTTCAGTCATTCTATAGTTCAAACCAATGAAAAGATTTGTTTCTTCTGTGGAATTAAAAGGCTTTCCTCTGTCAGCAAATCTTTTTGCATTCCAGTAAAGATTTTCATCATCTGTTAGAACCATTCCTCCCTGTCCTCCACTTGTGGTGTGTTTTCCCGACATCAGACTGAATGCTGAAAGGGTTCCGAAACTTCCGGCAAGTTTGCCTTTATATTTTGCACAATGTGTCTGTGCACAATCCTCAATCACAGGTATATCATGTTTTTGTGCAATCTTACAGATCTGGTCAATTCTTGCAGGCATTCCTGCAAGATGAACCACTATGATTGCACCGGTTTTTTTTGTTATTCTCTCTTTTATTGACTCTGGCGACGGATTCAGCGTTTCGTATTCAACATCGCAGAATACGGGAATGCACTGTTGAAAAATGATAGGCATCACAGCCCCTGTATCAGTTATCGGGCTTGTAATTACCTCGCTTGTCGGCTCAAGTCCCAGGGATGCTAAGGCAGAATGAATTGCTGCTGTTCCACTGCTTACTGCTGTTGCGAATTTTCTTCCAAAAAACCCGGCAAACTCCTTTTCATATTGATCAACCTCAATTCCACCATACCTATCAAGTGCCTGATTACCTGTCATTGTTTTTTCAATAATCCTGGTGGCTGCTTGTTTTTCTGTTTTATCAAACATAATCCTCGGTGGCATCGGAGTACTTCTTACAGGCTTTCCGCCATGAATTGCAAGTTTTTCCATAAAAACTCCTTTTATATTCTGCTTAAGTGCCATCCACCTATTTCTTTAGGGTCTCCTGTATCACCTGGTAGCAGATCTTTATAATTTTCAATAACCTTTTTGAATGCATTTGCGTACTCTTCTATTCTCTCCGGCCAGTAATGTTTAAACCAGGGCACAGTAAACACTCTTTTATTAAAAGCTTCTGCATTTGGCAGACTGCCGATTTTTTCTCTTACATCTCTTATTGAATTTACAATTCTTGTTGGTTTTCCATGCCCGTAAATATCAAGATTATGGAAAAGAGGGTGGAGATGAAGAGGTCTATTACCGCCAGGGTATGCGCATCCTACACCTTCTGCTCTGAGAGCCTCACAGAATCTTGAGATGGATAAACCGTTAAGTGCCTCGCTTTTATATATTCCCAGAGAAGCATACCAACCACCCTTTGTGCATCCAGAATTTTTTGGGGGTCTATGTGCCTTTATTCCAGGGTAACCCTCAAGAAGGTCCCAGAAATAATTCATTGCCCTATCAATCTCAACCATATCTTTTTGAAATTGTTTAACCTGAACAAGCCCGATTGCTGATGACATCTGATGCATCCTGTATTTGTATCCACCCCAGGGCAGTCCAGCAAATTTTTGAAGTTCCTGGTTTTCAATTTCTGAATGTCTTTCGTAATGACCAAAAATAATTGCTCTTTCATAGATGTCTCTATCATTGGTCAGCATAATTCCTGCTTCACCTGTCGCAAATGACTTTCCGCTCATAAGCGAAAAACCAGAAACATCTCCAAAAGTCCCGACCAGTCTTCCTTTATAGAGACAACCATGTGAATGAGAAACATCTTCTATTATCTTTAAGTTATGCCTCTTTGCAATAGGAATGATTCTGTCCATATCAGCGGGCATACCGGCATAATGAACAACCATAATTGCCTTTGTGCGGCTTGAAATCCTGTGCTCAATATCATTTGGGTCTATGCATAATGTTTCTGGATCAATATCAGCAAAAACAACTGTTCCTCCAAGTGAAAATACCTGAAGGCAGCTTGCCCAATAGGTTGTGCTCTGACATATTATTTCATCTCCAACTCCGATACCAGTGCCAAACATAGCACAGTGCAAAGCACTCGTTCCATTATTACATCCAAGACCATATTTCATCTTGTGCCAGTCAGCAAAGGCCTTCTCAAATTCCTTTGTAATGTCAATGGAAGACATCTTCCATTCATGTAATACATTCAATACTGCTTGTTCCATTTCTTTTGTGATATTCCTGGTGAAAATATCATCTGACTTATTCTTTACTGCCTGTTCTCCGCCCAAAATTGCAAGTTTACTCATATGAAACACCTCCTGTTGTAATAGTTTCAGGGTTTATATTATGCCATTATGGTTTCTTATTCAAGTGTTTTCTTGCCAGACACATGGAAAATCTTGCGGTAGGCAGACGGACTCAAACCAGTGAACTTCTTGAACATTTTTGTCAGGGAGTTTGCTTCTGAAAATCCTGACCTGTGGGCAATCACGATAATTTTCAAATCTGTCTGCTGAAGCAATTTCTTTGCTTCTTCTATTCTTCTTCTGGTCAGATATGTCTTGAAGGAAATACCTGCATACTGTGTAAAAAGGTGGCTGAAATAGAACTGAGAAACATTTAATAAATCGCTGACATGCTTCAAGGTTACTGGACGAGTGAAGTTTTGTTCAATGTATGAAAAGGCCTGTGAAACAACCCTGTTTGTGTGATCTATGGTGTTTCTATTTCCCCCTTCTTTCAATCCGCGAAGCAGAATCAGTATTATCTGTTCCATACATGAGATAACATTTTCCTTCCACAGATATTTTTTCTCCTTCATCTCATTTTCTGCCTGAACAAGCAGATACTCCATTTTTGAAAACTCATTCTCTCCGAAAAGAAGATGATGATTGAAATCCTTTGAACATTTCATAATAGAGGAAATGTGCTTCTGAATCCGGGTTTTTTCAAAGAGACAGGGAGACAGTATCACGCATGTCTTGTCAATGAATGGCTTTTCTTCTGACCTGACATAGTGATGCAGGTCGTATCTGTGTATAATCATAACAGATGAAGGTCTTACAGGAAACCTTCTATCCTTTATAAAATAGTATCCTGTTCCGTATTTGATAAATTGCAGTTCAAACTCCATGGCGTGATAGTGGATGATAGGGGCGAGGTTGAAGTCGGGAATTCTTGTATGAACAATACTTAATGGGAACTGATGTTTTTGAAAAACCACCTGCAGATGTTTTTCCCTGTTTCTCATAGTAATATTATATAATCAATTTCACTTTATCAGGACTAACAGTACAAACATGTCCTCTTTTCATAATTGCAGACGACCCATCTCATACAACTTCTTGACAAAAAATCAGACGAGTATAATATAAAGTTTATTTCGGTGGCCATTTTTCTTACCAGGAAAGGGTTTATTGTAAATCCTGAGAATAAAAAGGAGAAAAAATGCAGCAGAGGATTTTTCTTAAAAACAGAATTCATAGGGAACTAAAAAATCAATTCATAACTTATGGTATATGCTGGCCCGAGGGTGCATATTTAATGAAAAAAATATTGGGTTATTTGATGAAAATGGTATCCAAATTCCTGCAGGAGTATCTGTTCTCAACAGATGGAAAGATGACAGCATCCAGTGGACACTTCTTGATTTTAATATTGATATTGATGAATCATCAAACCGCACTCTTTCTGTGAAAACAGATGGAACTCTGCATGCCGACTTGAATAATCCGGTGGCAGTTGAAAAAAAAGATGATGCGATTGTACTGGAAAATGGTCTGATCAGAATTGTGCTTTCTTCAAGAAAGGGCGTAATAGTTAAAGAATGGACTGCAAATGGCAGAAATGTGATTGAGCCAGATGGCTTTGATATTTATTTCAAGAATCTTAAAGGAAAAAGGTTTTCAGCAAAAAAAGGAAACCATTCCATAAGCATTGAACATCAAAATCCACTAAGGACTGTTGTAAGAATTGATGGAAAACATCAAGCAGATGATGGCACAGAAATGCTTGATTATTTTCTGAGGTTTGAAATTTTTGCAGGCAGGGAAGATGCAAAGATTACCTATTGTTTCAGAAACAGGGAAATTCCTACCCCGGGCGTAAAAATCAAATCATTTTATATAGAGTGCAAGACCGCTGCCGGGGAAAAAACTAAAAAATGCTTTGCTGCAAAAAATCTAACCCGCTATTATAAACCGGGTTTCTTACGAATTGATGAGGATGTCTGCATTGTTGCATCTGATACTGCCGAACTCAATGATTATGTAAACAAACATAAGAAAGGTCAGAGTGCCCAAGTTTTTGTCAAGGATGAAGAGGTTCTACACGACCCAGTAGAAGAAAAACCATGGTTTATGAGAAATGTGCGTTTCAGGACTTCAGTTGGACATCGGCTTGTTTTTCCATACATCGCACTTGCCGGGGGAAATATATGCATTCTTTCGTCATTCTATCAGATGAATACCCTTTATCCAAAAGAAATCAAGACAAAGAAAAATATCGTGCTTTTTGGTATCTGGCCTGACTGGGCTGGCGAACTTTCAATAACTCAGGGTGCAGGAAGGTCTCATACAATATTTGTTTCACCTTTGAAACCAGATGCATCTGATATGGAAATACAGGATAAATATTTAAGCTGGGAAGTGCCCATGATGCCTGGATGGCCTCCACAAAATCCTGTTGAAATATCCTGCGATATTGAACATGTGAAAAAATGCAAGGTTTTTGCCATTGATATGCTGCCTGAATATGATATGAAAAATCGGCCTCTTTTTGAGAAAAAGATACTTGACGAGTGGATTGGCGTTTCTTATGGAACACTTGGATGGACAGAAGAGGTGATACCGATGCTACCCATTGGGTTCTGGGATTATGGGGATAATGGTGCAAATAATGAGGAAATGTTTGGGACTGTCTTTTTCCAAAATCACTTAAGAAGTGGAAACTGGACATGTGCCGAAAACGGAATTGCGATAGCAAAACATATCCTTGAGGTTGATTTTGTTGATTTCAGTATTGACTCGCTCCAGAATGGAGGAATGGTTGCACACTGCTTGAATCACAACGACGGAGCAGTTTATCCATCTCATATGTGGTTTATAGAACTGTTGTTTGCCTATGTTTTAACAGGAGACAATGAATTCAAAAAAGCAGCAAAAAGAATGTGTGAGAATCTGCTTCAATGGATTGAGAAATACTTCTGGATTATTTCAGCAGATCACAGAGAATCAGGTCAACCAATGATTAATCTTACATGGTGTTATGAATTTACAAGGGACAAAAGATATCTAAAAGCATGTGAAAAAATAATCAAGAAGAACCTGATGGAACAGGTAAAAAAATATGGAAAAATGCTTGTTGTAAAGCCTCATTCAATGCCAATTAAACTTGTAAGATATGGTGATTACGCGACATGGGAGGGTATGTTCTGGTACTGGAAAATTACCAAAGATGAAGAAGTGAAAAATTTTATGCTATCACAGCTTCAGTGGCGGCTTACCCCTGACTTTATGACTCCTTTTGTCTATCATCGAGTAAGCGATATCAATCCTGCAGCATATGCCTATTATATGACAGGCGATAAAAACTGGATATTCAGGGTAGCAAAATATATTAAGGCAGCTTTCAGATGTGCAAAGTGGCCTATTGGCTGGATACATTCAATGTATGCCCTGAAGATTGCCTTTGACCTTGATATTGTGCGTGATGATGATATTATTCCACAATAATTTCTAATCTTTATACCAGAGATTATTAAACCTGGCATTTGTGGCATCTTTAATCAGATTCATAGCATACAGCAACCCTCTCTTATCAGAGAGGGAACCGAGTATGTGCCGGTAAAGAATACCCCGCCAGTTCTTGTACCAAGAAAGAAGTGGATGATTGAAACATTTTTGAATCCTGTCGTCAATTTTTGCATGCTGACAGATTAGTAAAAAGGTATCATCAAGATTATTTTCTTTGATTGCCTGCTCTATTTTTTTCTCTATCTGCCTTGTCTGCCAGAATAAATATCCAAATTCAAGAAGTGTCATTTGCTGTTTTATTCTTTTTATGATTTTTCCTGTTTTTGCAAGAGATACTGCTTGCCTTAACTTTTCTTTGCATATTTCATAGGTCTTTTCATCAAAAATCTGAAGTATTTCAGGAATTCCCATTCCAAATCTCACATTTCTTGCTGAGTTTTCCAGTGTTTCATAATACTGATACATTGGTTTTGCTGCCTCATGATATACACCAGTGCAGTATTCAAAGGCAAGAGCATCCCATGATGCATTTTCATCCCACATTGCATGACTTGTCACATAAAGAGAAAGCCCGTATGATGCCCAAATTGTCTCAGAATTAAACCACTGCGAACCATATCCATCAAAGCCGAGATGTTTAAGAAATCTAACGGTTCTTACCGCTCCTTTGCTTACCGGAAACAGCATTCCCATTGAGCCAAGGGTGCTTGTGAGATAATCGTAGTAGCGAAAATTCCCTTTGATGTGTTTTCTCCATTTCTTGAAAATCTCAGGGTAAATCGTATATTTTTTCGCATCCTTTTCATAACTTGACACAACTGCCTCCGCAAGGGTTTTCCTCAGTTCTTCCTCAGTCGGAGGGTCATCAAGTGCTCTGTCCCATTTTCTTTCAAAGATGCAAAAAAGGACATCAAGATTTTCGGGGAGTTCCATATCAAAATCGTCCGGAATCTCAGTGTGGCCGTCATAACTTCCAATTTCAATTCTTGCGTCAGGAAATTCTTTTGCCACAGCGCGCGCAATATCAGCAGAAAAAAGCACATAGTTTTTCGTATACTGAAGCTGGTTTGTTGTTATTCCATTCCAGGGTTTTTCAATTTTCACGCAGCTGTCGCAAAAACAGGGTCTCTGTCCATCATTCGGGAAAAATGTAAACCTTTTAACATAGGGGTGTTTTCTGAAAAAATCAAGAAAATAGTTAATGAAAATTTTTTTCACATCAGGATGCGTCCAGCAGATTCCATAGGAATTTCTTCCATCCTTCACCATATGTATTGCATCAGGTTTCTGTTCCGGATCATAGGCAAAATATTCAGGATGCTGGTTGAAATATTTTGAGGGTGGCATGATTGCTTCACAGGCATGCCCACCTATTGAAAGACCCGGTTCCCCGCGAATTTCAATTGCCTGCCTTGACCAGATTTTTCCTGTTTGTTCTGACAATAGTTCTCTTTCTCCCTGAAACTCAGGAGTTTTGTCGCTTTCAGGCGGTGTAGAATAAGTCATTCTTGCCTTTGCACACCATTCAACAAGATGCATATCACCGCCACCGAGCATATACCGTATTCTCATAAAGGGTTCGTGATAAAAAAACCCCTCTGACACATCCAGTGTTTCTTTCTGCGGAATAAATTCAATTTCTGGCTGTGCAAAAATACAACCAATCTCTTTATGCAGAAAATCGTATATACCAAGAAGTGTGCCCCGTTTGTCTCCTCCTATCAAAAAAAGTCGGTCTCTGTCAAAAAACCGCATCACTGATTCCGGAGACATATCACAGACCTGGACCGAATTTACATGGCTTTTTTCAGCAACAATGATTGCTGGACCATGCTCAGGGATTCCGCGGATAATATTAAAGTCGGCATTTGTTATTTTTTTCAGGTACTTTTTCAATTGTTTTGCTGAGTGAACCTCCACAGGATAGGCCCCTTCAGGGATATGTATTCCACAGCATGACTTATGATTTTCAGCTATTCTCATTTTTCTCCTTTTGTTTTAACAAACATGCGAGATACCCGTCTTCTGTATCAAAGACAAGCTTATAAAAAACCTGTTGAAACCTGTTTCCCTTTTTCATAAAGGGTTTTTTCACCTTTCCCATAAGATAACTCAGTATCTGGATATTGTCAGAACCGCATTCAATGTAATCCATTATGTGTTTTCCGCTGTATATACCCCCTGTTCCTGATATCCTTGTTTCTGGATGCTTATCCTTGACAGTTTTTATCTGTTGAAGGTTTCTTTCTCGTAACTGATTTCCACCATGTGCACAACCATATTCTCTTTTATAGATTCTGTTTCCAATAATAACACCATTTGCACCGGATGCAATAGATGTTTCAATCATTTCCATCTGAAAATCCACGCCATAATCAAGATTCATAATTTTCGGGAAAACCTGAATATCTTTGAATGTTTTCCTCATGATTAATGGTGCTTCACGATACCATCTCAAGATTGTTTTTTTATTCATCAATTGATTTTCTTCTTTAAGAAAAGGGCAGAAATCAATCTCAAAAATCCTGTAGCCAAACTTGTAAAGATGCTCTGTTGTGTAAACCCATTCTTCTTCAATAAAATCCTCACTTAATGAAGGAAGATGCCCAAGAAGAGATGCAGCAATTAAAAAATCACCTGACATAAGTTTTGCCGCGGAACTAGCAAATTCAAGATAATCATTGAGGTTTCTTGTATCAAGACCACCATCCCAG
>DYKA01000176.1 GCA_020722805.1 Vermiphilus sp. | reverse complement strand
ATTAAAGAAAAAAGAGCTTAAGATTACGGCAGAAAATAGGATTGGAATGCTGGCAGAGATTACGGGCTTGATTGCTGAAAAAGAGGTGAATATTGAAAATATCTGCGCATATGCTGCTAACGAAAAGGCTATTTTTTATCTGATAACTGATGACAATGAAAAAGTAAAAAGGGCTATAGAAGGAAAAGGATTTCAGATAGAAGAAAAAGAAGTGATGGTTTTGTTTTTATGGAATCGTCCTGGAGCCCTGTCGGAAGTGGCCAAAAAGTTTAAGGAAGAAGGAATTGACATCCAGCATGTTTACGGAACATCTTCAGAAAAAGAAGAAAGGACAACCATCGTATTTTCCACTGATGATATTGATAAGGTACTGGAGGTCTTCGGCTTTATGATAGTTCAATAGTTTGTTTGTCCATCTGAATCTGCCTGAAAATAGGGAAGTTATTCCACATAAAACTGCCTCATTCTTCAGGAAAATTGTAATACTGTCTGTTTGCGAGATATTTTGACAGTTCTTGATGCAATATAGCGTACTGGTATACCCCATCTGCCGATATCATAGAAAACGATAAGTTTTCCTTGCTCAATTTCAGCAATACTTGTATAACAGGTTGTCATCTTTGTTCCTGAATAAGCCGCTATTGGAATCATCTCTGAATCTGACCATGTTTCGCCTGAATCAGTGCTGAAAACAATATAATTGCCGTGATGCCTGTCATATCTGCCATTGATATATGCAGCAGTGGTTCTCCACCCGAAGGATAGGCAAGTGCACCGTCTTCCATTTCAATAAGATCTGGATCTACTCCCATAAAAGGCAATTTCTCTGGCTGAGACCAATTTTTTCCACCATCATCACTGTACGTCTTAAAAATATGATGGTCGCATTTCCCGGTTCGCATCAAATACAACAGCCGCCCTTTTCTCTGTCCCTTTGAAATTTTCACCATAACCGGCTCATTGAATCCTTCTTCCCCGTATTCTGGACCTGCGGCTATTGTTGAAACATAGTCCTATGTTAAACCAGAATCTTTTGACCGCACCAGAATACAACGAAACTTGAGCATTGTTGGCATATAGGGACAGGGCGTCGTATCTTCCTTAAACCAGCAATAAACTGTTGCCAGAAGATCCCCTGATTCAATCTCAATAAGCGAACGGTGTAAAATAAATCCCGAACATGGATTGCCTGTGTCATCACATCCATCACCACGGCCCTGTGGAACTTTAAAGACCGCAGCATAAGGACCTTCAAGGGTTGCAAAATCATCCCTTGATTTCCACAGTTTTCCAATAAATTCTCCATTGGAAGATGGTCCTGAAGCAACCCATTCAAGAA
>DYKA01000075.1 GCA_020722805.1 Vermiphilus sp. | reverse complement strand
TACATTAAACTGTTATTATTTGCTCTGTTTCCAGTGATTGCTTTTCTTTCAGTACTATATCCAGACTTTGCACAGCATCTTCAGGGCTTATTACCTGGAATTCCTTGTTGTGTACAACATGGTCTATAAAATAGTTTAGTTCAAAAAAATACCCACCAAGGTCTGAAATATTTCCGCCTGAGACCTGTGCTGTCTTTCTTTCAAGGGTGGGTCTTTCAATCCTTCCGTCCGCATAGTAAATTGTCAGAGTTGGACTGGTTGTGGAATCAAAGTCGGCTATTACTTTTTCAAACTGTGCAATAAATTTCATTTCAAACGGAAAATTGGAGGTCATATCCCACGCGCCTTCTGCAAAAGCAGTGATACCCCCGGGAAAATTGTATGTTGTGAAAACATGAGTATATCCTTCCTCTTCAGAAAATGTTCCACGAGAGTAAAGAGAAAGAGGTCTCTGTCCGATGAGGTAAAGAAGGAAGTCAACATCGTGGATATGAAGGTCAAATAATGCTCCCCCTGAATAACTGTTATTAAGCAACCAATTCTGCCATCCCCAGGTTGGTTTGGGACTGAGCCGGGTGCAGGTTATTGTAATCAGTTTTCCGTATCTGCCCTGGTCGTAATTCTTCTTTATAAAGGCGTATTCAGGCCAGAATCTTATCACATGCGCAACCATAAATCTGACCCTGTTTTTCTTGCAAATATTTACCATTTCCTTTGCATCTTCTACTGTCAGAGCAATGGGTTTTTCGCAAATGATATCCTTTCCTGCTTCTGCTGCCTTGATAACAAATTCCTTGTGCAGAAATGTCGGCAGACAGATATCAACAATTGATATGTCAGGTTTTGAAAAGACCTGTTCATGAGTAAGATATGGAATTGCACCAACTTTTTCAGCAAGCGATTTTGCCTTGTCTCCCCGAGTATCAACTATTGCAGCAACCTTAACATTTGGAAGTTGAGTATATACCTCAGCATGCATTAAACCCATAAATCCAGCACCTATAACTGCAACCCTTACCATATTCCCTCCTCAAGTGAAATATTTGACAAACAGGATTATTTCCAGATCACTGTATAAGCAAGCAGATTCTTACCCCTTCCGAGAACATAAAATTTGGCAGTAGAAGCAGAATCAGCCGCTTTTACTGATTTATCAACCGAGTAATACCAAATATTTTTTCTCTTTCTGTCCGGGAAATAATACCACCAGTTCCATATACCATTGACACTATCAAGGATATCCTGATTGAAAGAGAGGAATCGTACATCATCTCCGGGAGTAAACTTAAGTGTTTCAGCACCTAAAATGGAGAACACATAAACAATATTGTTTTTAACACAAACACTGATATTCTCAATCTCCGGTGAAAACCTGATGTTTTCAATCTGGCTGCCAAGATTTTTGCTCCACGCGAGATTTCCTTCTCCATTATATAAAGCAAGCTCTCCTGCTGTTGTACCCACGGCTACCCAATTGCTGTCAGAACTTATCCTTATACTTTTTATCCAGTCAGAGGCAGAACGAGTCCAGAATGTCTCGCCTTTCCTGTCAAGGAAAACAATCTTCTCGTTCACAGCATAAACCCAGAATTTTCCATTCTCACCTATAGAAATAGCGCGCACAAGATTCTTAACCCTTGTTTGATATATTATTCTTGAACCCTCTGCAAGGCAGATGCGTCCGTCAAGAGATGCCCATGCAGCAAATCTTCCATCAGGAGAAATTGCCACACGTACAATTTCATCTGATTCTTTGAAGGACCTCTGCAGTTTTCCAGAACGATTGAAGATATACACCCTTCCATCACTGCAGCCAGCAATGATTGAATTTCCATTATCTGAAACAGCAACATCAATAACCGCATCAGAGGTCTCAAAAGTCCACTGGTACAGATTTTCTGGTATCAGCAATTCTTCAGGAATCCTTTCATCCTGAAACTGCAGGAAAAACCTCTGAAAGAAATTGGGCAAAAATTCATAGTTTTCGTTTTTGTATTCATACATCTCAATGGGTTCCCTCTGCCCTGCCCTGTATACTCTTACCTGAAAAATGTACATATTCTCAATTTTCACAACAAAAGGTTCAAGTATGTATTTAACATTAAGGAGTTTTACAATTCTTTCTCTTTCTTCAAGGTCATCAATAATCTCTTTTCGCGTTAAATTCTGTTCTGCAAGCATCCTGTCAAGAACCTGGTCTTTCACGACAATGTATTGTTTCCCGAGTATGGAAGTTTTTCCTTTGAAAACACTCTCCACATCACTGAGATATTCAGGCAAATCCTGCATCCTCATATCAAGGATAAGCACCACCTGAGGTTCTATTCTGGCATTCAGAATTCTTACACGTTGCTGAATTGTTGATACAGAAGGTGCCTGATTATGGAAGTTTCTTGCATCAATGCATTGAAGCAATTCCTGATATGTATCTATGGCCTGAGTATAAAGCCCCTCTGATTCAAGGAGACCTGCAAGCTTGTAAAGATACGTTGCATCAGGGATATAAGAACGATTCAAATACATCTTTATATACCTGATTGCTTCCTTTGGTCTTGAGCATTCCCGAGCATAGTCACCGAATATTCTATAAATATACGCTGATGGCGGAGCGTACCTGATGATATCTATTGCTTCCTGGGTCCTGGGCCAGTGCGAGGGCCAATTCTTTGGATTGAACGGTTCAGCCGCAAGTGTCAGTTGTTCAGCCTTCCTCAAAAACTTTTCCGCTAACTGGTTGTTGCCGGATGATTGATAATTCTTTGCCTTTTCAATACACGTCCATACATTGGAGGGGTATATTACCCGAAGTCCACTATTCAGTGTATACCACGATTGACAAATGGAAACAGTTGTCATAATTCCAAAGACAAGTCCTATCAGTATCAAGATTTTTTTCATATCAGTTACCCGTTTTGAATAAAAGCAAGCCGAATTGCGACGGATTATCAATCCTGCCTGTCCAGGTCACCGAAGGCAGGTGGTCAGAAACTCTCTGGAAATTTATTTCCCATCTGTCCGACGCTATGCCGCTTGAACCAAAATCTCTTAATGGTATTGAAATTTCAGCCGTCCATTTTGTATCGGTAATTTTTGTTGCTGTCTGCCACTGGGATTGCCACTGGCTATCTACATCATCTGTAAGGTATTTTTTCCATACATAAGCAAACCTCAGAAAATTAGTTGCATGAAGGGTGTACTGATACCATCTGTTGTCTGAAGATTGCGGATTCAGGCATATTGTCAGAAAGTCCTGATTGTCAAATGTTATGGAGGATGCTTTGGAATCCATACATATAAGAAGAAGATAAATATTCTCGTCGTCGTAAGCAACCATAACAGATGTCTGAACTTCTGATGGAACTTTTTCTCCAACAGTGTAAACCATTGACCTATCTTCCATCAAAACCTGCCAGCATCTATCATTTTCGTTGCCGTCAATAACAGGTGGTTCAGTTATCTTCCTGGGAATAAGTTTTTTCAGGGACGTCTCTGGAACGCCTGTCGTAAGTATTTCCTGTTTGCGTTGAATCTCGGGTATTCTTTTCTTCAGCGAAGATGGTATTTTTCTGTCTGCAAGATAATGGCGTGCCTGAGTCCTCAACGGTTCTATATCCTGCCTGCTCAAGTTTACAAGAGTATAAAGTCCTTTCTCTTCACCCAGACGACTGAGAGCCCATGCTGCCTTAAGTTTGACCTCAAGTTCAGAATTTTCAAGAATTCGCAATAATTCAGGGATAGCAGCATCAGCATTCAAAAGTCCAAGGGTTTCCACAGCCATACTCTGAATCTGAATGTCTGTACTTCTCGCATCACGAAGAGCAATTTTCAAACCAGAATCATTACCAACAAGAGCAAGAGAATACGCTGCATAAATCGGGATCTCAGGGTCGTCACTTTTCAAATAGGTCAACAACAAAGGAACTGCCTGTTTCAGACGTGCTTTACCCATCCCGAGTATTGCAAGTTTTTTCACCTCATCTGATTCTTCTTTCCGCAGTATCTCCTTCATCACCGAAAACACAGCAGAACCAGGTTGATAGGGTATGATTTCTAACCCTGCCTTATAAACATCCTGATATTTTGAATACAGCATTTCTTTTACCAGGGGAATAACAAATGGGGATTCCTTAACGAAAGAAAGTCGTTCCAGTGCTTGACTTCTTTTTATTTCTTCTCCTGATTTAAGGTCTTTACCAATAATAGAAATGATTTCCTTAAGAATTTTCTGAGCGTTTAATCTCACAGAACTGTCAAGATCAAGGCGGCTTGCAAAATTAAGATATGTAAGGAATGCACTATCATCAGGATTGACCCTGTACCACGATGTAAGAATCGCTTTACGAAGAGACGGTTCAGGACTGTTTTTCACAGAGTCAAAAAATAACGATTCTTCAGATGAGCCAATTTTCCCGAGAAGGTCAACTGCCATAATCTTTGACTCAAGGGAGAACTCTTTGTTTGAAAAGGCATCCTCCAGGACAGGCACGAAATCCGGGTTTTTCAAAGAAAGTACTATTCTGTATGCATAATCCTTAACCTTTTCAGAGATGTCCGTCAATCTTTTCACTATTGCAGGATATGATACAAAATCATTAAACTCCTTCAATGCCCAGAGGGAAAAAATTCTTACATTTTCATCGGGGTCTTCCAATCTGGCAACCAGAGCCGGAACACTTTCTTTATCACCGAGACGTACAAGTGTTTTTATTGTTTCTATTTTCAGTTTTATTGACGGCTCAAGCATCTTTGCCCTGAGAAACTCAAAACCCTCATTTGATTTCAGATTTTCAAGAGCCCAGACAGTCTGTATCTTTACCTCGTCTGAAGGGTTGTTCAGAAAATCAAGCAGAACTGGAACAGTTCTAATGTCAGTTGACGCCTCAAGCGCCCATATTGCATTAACAAGTGTTTTTACATCATCAGATTTCACTGCTTCCTTAATCGTGGATATTGCTGAATCAGGAAGTTTCTTAAATGCATACCTTGCTTCATCCCTCCCGAGTATTCTTTTCAATGACCAGAATAATTCGGCACGAACCTGAAAATTCTCATCCTTCAGATGTGAAAGTATTGGCTCTATCATTGTTTCATCACCGAACTTTCCTATCCCGACCGCTGCCCAGTATCTCACCTGCCAGTAAGTATCATCAAGAGCACGCTTCAGGTCAAATATTATTTCATCTCCTGATGCCCATTTAACCATACTTCTAATACCATTGAGCCGCACCTGCCAGTAAGAATCAGAAAGTTCCTTCTGATAAGAGGTTATAAAAGAAACATCTCCAAGATTTAGCAGAACTTCTGAAACAAGAATTCTCACCTCAACCGAAGGATCATCAAGGGCAACAATTATGTCAGGAAGTATCCTTGTGTTTTTGCTCGATATAACCTTTTTCAGTGTTTCAATCTTCTGTTTTGTGGTCCCATTGATAAGAATTTCTTTGAGTGTTTCCTGACAGAATCCGATATTGCCGATCAAAAGCAAAACCACGAGGACAAACCTAACCCCTGATTTCAGACGGATAACCGATGTCAACAACCCTGATTTTCCCGGCATATTTTTTTCCTTCGTTTATGTATAATCCCTTCTTGGGAAACCCGAATGTCACTGTGGTATCAGCTTTAATGGCAGAAGAAAGAATCCTGCCTGAATCCGCATCAATACCTGAAGGGATGTCAACACTCAAAACCTTTATCCCCGCACTGTTAACCAGTTCCATTGCCTTTTTTTCCAATCCTTCAACAGGCCTTGCAAGCCCTATGCCAAATAAAGCGTCAATGATCAATCCTGAATCTTTGATTTCCTTTTCCATCTTTTCTGCACTGAATAATTCAAAAGGTATGTTCATTTTAACCACAATTCTGTAATTTGTAAAGGACGGCTCTTTCGCTCTCTGTGGTTCAAAGAAGATGAATATCTTCAAAGGAAAACCCCAGCAGTGAAGATATCGGGCTGCAACCAGTCCATCCCCGCCGTTATTTCCAGGACCAGCAAGTACAATGATTTTTTTCTTCCTGCACCTGAAAAGCATTCTTTTTGCTTCAATTGCTGTTTCTCTTCCTGCATTTTCCATCAGAATCAGGGGTGGAATCAAAAACTCTTCGTATGCCCTTTTTTCAATCGCGTATATCTCCTGTCTTGAAAAAATATTTTTTTTCATTTCTCCAGAGCCGCTTTAAGTTTCAGACCAACCTCGTATATGGGGCCGGCACCGATTGTGAGCACAAGGTCACCATGCGAAATGTGCCCCATAAGGTAATCAACAATTTTGTCAAAATCCGCTATGTATCTTGCCTTTGTGCCTTCGTTTTGTATCCGTTCAACAAGGATTTCGCTATTAATAAGTTTTCTTTCGTTTTCAGAATCCCTGACAAAGTATATGTCAGGAACAATCACCTCATCGCAAGATTTGAAAGATGTCGCAAAATCCTTCAAAAGAAATCTTGTTCTGCTGTACTGGTGTGGCTGAAAAACCGCTATTATTTTTCTTGATGGAAACCTCTGACGCAGTCCTTTAAGGGTTGCAACAATCTCTGTGGGATGGTGTCCGTAGTCATCCATTATTACTATATCATTTACCCATCCTATGACCTGAGACCTTCTGCAGACACCCGAAAACTCCTTCAATGACCCTGCGATATCAGAAAATGGAATGCCAAGAATCAATCCCACTGAAACTGTCGCCAGTGCATTCAAAACATTGTGCATACCCCAAACAGAAGAATGAATATTTCCAAGAATCTTACCATTATAAAAACAGTCAAATCTGTTTCCGCTTTCAAAAAGGTCAATGTTTTTCGCCTGAACATCGCCATTGGCAAAACCATAAGAGATTGACTTAACACCGCAGTTTCTCATTACAAGCGCAACCACAGGGTCTTCAATCATTCCGATAAGTTTTCCTTCTGGCACAATCCTTTCTGAAAAATTTTCAAATGCGTCCTGAATATCTCTTATATCACGGTAATAGTCAAGATGGTCTTCCTCAATTGCTGTTATAACTGCAATCTCCGGTTCCAGGTTTAAAAAAGAACGTCTGTACTCGCACGCTTCAACAACAAGCACCCCACCCTTTCCCACTCCTGAATTTCCGATACCGCATATTTCTCCGCCAATCACAAAATCAGGGTCGCGACCAGCATACTTAAGCATGAAGGTTATCATTGCAGATGTTGTGGTTTTCCCGTGGGTACCCGACACAGCAATACCCCTTTTTTCACGCATCAAAAAACCAAGGGCCCTGGGATAACTGATTATTGGTATCTGAAGCTTTTTAGCTTCCTGGTATTCAGGATTATCATAATTTACCGCCTGCGAATGAATTATCAGGTTGATGCTGCTATCAATGTTCTCAGGAGCATGTCCGTAGAAAATTCTAATACCAAGTTTTCCAAGATTTTTTGTCTGAGGCCCTGCCCTTAAATCAGATCCCTGAACAATCTTTCCCAGTGATTTAAGAATCTTTGCAAGACCGCTCGTTCCCGAACCGCCGATGCCAATTATGTGCACCTTTTCAAACCTATCAAGTGTCTTATCCATACTCTCCAATCAGTTTCAAACACAACTTTGCAAGGTTTCCGTTCACATCACAAATCTGAAGTGAGGCAAAATTTTTTCTTCTTTCCTCAATTTCCGACTGAATTTTCAGTATGCCTTCAAAAACCATCTGCGGACTTGCCCTGTGTTGTTCAATCAAGATGCAACCCTTCTCCTGTGCCTTTACTGCATTGAACCTCTGATGTCCACCTCCAAACGGGTATGGTATGAGAATTGAAGGTATTGCTTTCAAAGAAAGTTCTGCTATCGTTCCTGCACCAGCCCTCGCAATTGCAATATCTGCAAGATTCATCAGTTGTGGTATTTCGTAGGTAAAATCTTTCAGGTATCTTGCGATTCTTTTTCCGGCATAGGCAGATTTCACACTGCTATAATCGTTTCTGCCAGTAATATGAATAATTTGAAACTTTTCCGGGTCAAACAAACAAATACAATCGCAGACAATCTGATTAATGAATCTTGCACCCTGACTTCCCCCAAGCACAAGAATCGTGAATTTTTTCGGAGAAAGCCCGTATTTCTCAAATTCTTTCTCAGATAACAAAAACTCCTTTCTTATCGGAAGTCCGGTAAACACAGTTTTCTTCAAAAATCTTCTCGTATCAGGAAACGTGATTGCAGCAGGAATTCCCAGCCTATTAAGTATTCTGTTTGCCAGTCCCGGAAAGAAATTCTGCTCGTGCAGAATAACTTTTCTTCCCGTCAAAAGGCCGGCTATTCCAATAAGAACCGTTGTGTAACTACCCATGCACAGAACAAGATTAATTCTTTTTCTTGACAGTAGCAGTAACGACCTCAAAAGGGCAAAAACAGCAATGATAAAAGTAGAAAGTATCAGAATCCCTTTTTTATTTCTTCTCAATACCGGTACCGCTGAAAACTCAAATCCTTTTTCTTTCCATATCTCCAAATTTTTGATTTTTTTTTCCCCTGCAAAAGACACATTTATATCAGGCCTCAACTCCCTGATTTTCTCGGCAAGAGCAACCGCCGGAAAATAATGTCCTCCTGTGGAACCAGCAACAACAAGAATATTCATCTTTATTGTGATATGGGTTAACAAAGATATTTTAACACATCGCGTGATATAATAAATCAAGTAAATACTCAGTGAAGCACGTTATGTGTAGGCACAAAGTTAATACTTATCAACAAAGTGCGCGATACTCAGGCACAGAGGCACAAAGATTAACTACCAGGCACAAAGGCACTAAGGCACAGAGTAAAAAGCATTAAAAACTATGTACCTATGGGGTCTGACTTTAGGATTACATCTTTGAAAGTTTTAACTTTGAGACATCGGAATTTCA